>NZ_CAWNWX010000090.1:0-2519 GCF_963878195.1 Aeromonas sp. HMWF016 | reverse complement strand
CTGTTGCCCTGCCCGCACCGCCCCTTGATTGTCCCACCTGCGCAACAGCCCTTCGCTTATGCGTTGCACCAGTAAACCAATCTGAGGGAATCCAACACCCGGCCATAGCCGCAGGGTGGCCAGCAGCCAGCGCCCGATCACCGACCGGCTGGCGGCAAGGTCGCAGAGCAAGAAGAGTTTGATAGAGGTCAAAAAACGAGACGTTTCTGATAGTTACATCACGTTAAGGCTCGCCTCGGCAGTTTCGTTTGGCTTACCATGGCCACTCAGAACCTGTTGAACTGCGATGGGTTGCTGCCAGCGCGGGTCAAGAGTACATACTGGAAGCTGTAATCCACGGGCGGTAGCGTAGGTTTTAGTAGAATTACGCCTTGCTCAGAAAGGTGAGTGTCCCAGATTCCCTGTATTAGGTTATTAATCATTAAAATGGCTTTGCTCGCCTTATATGGTGGGAAATACATATCCATAGATACATTAGACAGACAATAGAATGAGGGATTTACGTTGACAGAGATAAAGGCTTGGTTAGATATTGCGTACTTATTAAGTGGGCCTATCATTGCGGTTATCGCATATTTAGCACTTGGGCAGATACGCATAGCGAAAGCACAGATAGAAGAACAAAGAAACGCATTAAGGGTCACATCGAAACGAGATGCATTGAAATTAACATCAGAGCAAGTCACATTGTATTGTGACAAGATAATCCCACTTCAGAATGTTTTTTACAAAAAGCTGAGAGATGAAGGGGTTGATGTTTTTGATAAATTTGGTGTTGAATTTGACTCGGAGTCAATAAAATTGATACCTCCTGGTGAACAGGTTGATATTGAAGTTTTAGGGAAATTTGTCACTGAGTTTGTGAACGTCGCTAATGCGATGGAGAGTTTCAGTACGTATTTTATGTCTGGGGTCGCAGATGAAGAAATAGCTTACCTTTCCTTAGGTTCTACATTTTGTAGTACAATGAAAACTCTTGCGCCCTTATTAATACCTATGAGTAATGATGAAAGGCGTTTTGCGGCTTGTCTTGGTTTGTATCAAATTTGGGGAATGAGACGTGAAAATGAAGCGCTTCAAAAACAAAAAAATGAAATAGAGAGTAAATTAAACTCCAAACAGAAAATGTCTATTCGTGTGATGGGTGACGAGTCATAGTTGTTTTTCCTATTTCCTTCAATGTGCGCAGGTTACTGGGGGGTATGTAAATCGTCAGATTGTATTCTGACACAGACAAAAATTTATTTTTACATCAGCGTATCTGATACTTTCAGTTACTGTACAGATCTAGTTATCACCTAACACCGGCCTCAAACCGGTGTTTTTACGCTACTTTAGTGCGCGAGTGCGCGCCTCCTTCGGTATCAATTTCAGCCCCTTCTTGAACATGCTGTAGGGAGTCAGTCCCTCACTCATCCTGCCCTGATGTGGTCTCTGGTTGTTGTAGTGTTCCAGATAACTATCCAAGTTTGTCTGCATCAACTCCACCGACTCATACCATGAGTCTTTATGGTAAACTGACACATCTGTAAAAGAATAAAAATACGACCATCTGGTCGCCTTATTATTTCTATCGCGTTCCAATCAGGAAGCTCACCAAACCGGTCGCTTGGCACCATTTTCTTTGAACGCAGGCTGCCACCCTGAGCGGCGGGTTTGGCGCTGGCTTGACGATATCTATCACAAAACTGCCAGCGCAGCCCACACCGAGATTGTACGTATCGAGTAAACCGCTCGCTTGCAGCTCTGTCGGCCATGCCATAGTTCAGATCGACGAGGCGGCTTGTCCCTCCCCACCCCTGTTGCCCTGCACGCACAGCCCCTTGATTGCGCCACCTGCGCAACAGCTGTTCGGTTTGCGTTGCAACAGTAAAACAATCTGAGGGGTGCCAGCACCCGACCATAGCCGCAGGATGGCCAGCAGCCAGTGCCCGATCACTGTCCGGTTGGCGGCAAGGCCGCAGAGCAAGAAGAGTTTGATAGAGGTCAAAAAACGAGACGCTTCTGATAGTTACATCACTTTAAGGCTCGCCTCGGCAGTTTCGTTTGGCTTACCATGGCCATTCAAAACCTGTTGAGCTGCGATGGGTTACTGCCAGCGCAGATCAAGGGAACATTTTGGAAGTTGTAATCCACGGGCTGTAGCGTGAGATTCGGAGGCTTTATGCCTTGCATAGAAAGGTGGGTATCCCAGATTTATTATGTCAAAACAAACATCAATGTCATCTATTGTAGAAGCCATCCTCAATGGATATGAAGAGGCACACTCCTTGTATGAAGAGATGTCGGGTGGCCAGTGGCTATGGCAAGCTCCTGAATATTTCATAACATCAACAGTTGCAAAATCCATTCATAGTATTCCTGGAAATAAATATATAACACTAGAAAATAGTGTAATTCGAGGCATTCAAGATGCTGGGGCCAGAGGAAGAGGTAAATTACCAGCTGACATTCGTGCAAATGGAAGATCTGACATTACTCTTCGGTGGGCAAGTAAAAAGCCCCGAGCAGTAATAGAA
>NZ_CAWNWX010000089.1:0-31985 GCF_963878195.1 Aeromonas sp. HMWF016 | reverse complement strand
ACAAGATATATAAAGACTTTTATCGGAACATACAAAATGGAAATTATTGTATGGCAGGGCGCGCACCCTCATAACGCACTCATACTTTTATCTATCTGATTCTGAATCTTCGGCTGCTTATGCTGCCTTCAGAAAAATTCCCCACAAAAAAGGCTGCTCACCTGGGGTGAGCAGCCTTTGTGATCGGTTTTTTCAGGCGGATGCTGATTAGGCTTGTTCGTCAGCCTGAGCAGCCTGGATACCGGTCAGGGCGATGGTGTAGACGATGTCGTCAACCAGAGCGCCGCGGGAGAGGTCATTGACCGGCTTGCGCATGCCTTGCAGCATCGGGCCGATGGAGACCAGGTCAGCGGAACGCTGTACCGCTTTGTAAGTGGTGTTACCGGTGTTCAGGTCTGGGAAGACGAACACGGTGGCTTTACCGGCAACCGGTGAGTTCGGCGCCTTGGACTTGGCCACGTTCTCCATGATGGCCGCGTCGTACTGCAGCGGGCCGTCGATGATGAGGTCGGGGCGCTTGGCCTTGGCCAGCTCGGTCGCTTCACGCACTTTCTCTACATCGGCACCGGCGCCAGAGGTACCGGTAGAGTAGGAGATCATGGCAACGCGCGGCTCGATGCCGAAAGCGGCAGCAGAGTCGGCGGACTGGATGGCGATCTCGGCCAGCTGCTCGGCAGTCGGATCCGGGTTGATCGCGCAGTCACCGTAGACCAGCACTTGATCAGGCAGCAGCATGAAGAAGATCGAGGAGATCAGGGAAGAGCCCGGCGCGGTCTTGATGATCTGCATCGGCGGACGGATGGTGTTGGCAGTGGTGTGCACCGCGCCGGATACCAGGCCGTCAACTTCGTTGCGCTCCAGCATCATGGTACCCAGTACCACGTTGTCTTCCAGCTGCTCGCGGGCAACCACTTCGGTCATGCCCTTGTTCTTGCGCAGCTCGACCAGACGCGGCACATAGCGCTCGCGAACAACAGCCGGATCGATGATTTCGACGCGATCGGTCAGAACCACACCCTGCTGCTCGGCAACGCGACGGATCTCTTCCGGGTTACCCAGCAGCACCGGACGGGCAATACCACGCTCGGCACAGATGGCGGCAGCCTTGATAGTGCGCGGCTCGTCGCCTTCCGGCAGCACGACACGCTTGTTGGCCTGACGGGCCAGCTCGGTCAGCTGATAACGGAATGCCGGCGGGCTCAGACGACGGGAACGGGTAGAGCTGACAGTCAGCGACTCGATCCAGTGCTTGTCGATGTGGCCAGCCACATAGTCCTGCACCAGCTCGATACGCTCGCGGTCATCTTCCGGAATATCGACGTTGAAGTTCTGCAGGCTGACAGCGGTCTGCCAGGTGTTGGTACCGGTCATCATGATCGGCAAGCCGGTGGCCATGGCCTGTTGGCACAGGGCCATTACCTGCGGCTCAGGATGATAGTTACCGGTCAGCAGCAGGGCACCCAGCTTGACGCCATTCATGGCGGAGAGGCAGGCAGAGACGATGACGTCAGAGCGGTCGCCGGAGGTGACCAGCAGGCTGCCCGGACGGAAGTGCTCGACCATGTTGTGGATGGAGCGGGCGCAGAAGGTCACGGTCTGCAGACGACGGCTATCCAGCTCACCCTTGTGCAGGATCTTGGCGGCCAGATGCTTGGCGAGATCCTTGGCGCGCGGAGCGATCAGCTGGGTGTTCCAGGGGATGCAACCCAGGATGCGCAGCGGGCTCTTGCCGAACACTTGCAGCACTTCCAGGTTGTGGGCAGCGTCAGAAGCGTGGTGATGGGCTTCAAACATCTCGGTCAGGTCAGGGCGGGTTACGCCATGCTCGTCAACCGGCGCGCCAACCTTGTTGATCACGCAACCAACGATACGGGGGTTGTTGACACCACCGAAGTTGGAGCAGGCCAGTTCGATGCGCTCTTTCAGCTTCTGGCTGGAGTCATGGCCCGGGTGGGTCACGAATACCATGTCAGCGTCCAGCGCCTTGGCAACGTCGTAGTTCAGCTTGTTGGCAAAGGGCTGCTTGTCGGTCGGCACCATACCTTCGACAACCAGCACTTCGGCACCGCTGGATTTCACGTGCTCTTCGAAGCGGGCAACGATCTCTTCCAGCAGGATGTCGGTGTTGCTGGAGCTGATCATGTTCTCGGCGTAGGAGAGGGTGAAGGGCTCGGGCGGATTGATGTTGGCAGCTGCGCGGATAACGGCGGTTGAGCGCTCGGCGCCGGTTTCACCCGGACGCGGCTGGGCAACCGGTTTGAAGAAGCTGACATTGACACCGTGACGCTCCATGGCGCGAACAACGCCAAGGCTTACGGAAGTTACGCCGACACCAGTGCCGACCGGGATAAGCATAATAGTGCGTGCCACTTTATACCCCTTGTTCATTTTTTGGGATCAGGAAAAGGCCGCCCTGGTGGGCGGCCTCGAGTTACTGCGTCAATTAAGCGCCGACCAGTTCCAGCGCGTCGTGGGCGATAACCCACTCTTCGTTGGTCGGGATAACCAGGGCCTTGGTAGAACCAGCCTTGGTGATCTCGCCACCCTTGCCGAAACGAGCCTTCAGGTTGGCGTCGTGATCGACGTCAAAGCCCAGCAGACCCAGCTTGTTCAGGGTGATTTCACGGATCGGGGCGGAGTTTTCACCGATACCACCGGTGAAAACAACGGCGTCCAGACGACCGTCCATGGCGGCAGCGTAGGCGCCGATGTACTTGGCCAGGCGATAGCAGTAAACGTCCATGGCACGCTTGGCTTCTTCTTTGCTGTCGTAGTTGTCTTCAACGAAACGGCAGTCGGAGGTGACTTCGGTCAGACCCTGCAGGCCGGACTCTTTGGTCAGCATGGTGTTGATATCGGCCACGCTCATGCCCAGCTTGTCGTGCAGGAAGAAGATGATGGCCGGATCCAGATCACCGGAACGGGTACCCATCACCAGACCTTCCAGCGGAGTCAGGCCCATGGAGGTATCAACGGATTTGCCGTTCTTGATGGCACAGACGGAACCACCGTTGCCCAGGTGGCAGTTGATGATGTTCAGCTCTTCAACCGGCTTGTTCAGCTGCTTGGCAGCTTCCAGGCTGATGTAGTAGTGGCTGGTGCCGTGAGCACCGTAGCGACGGATGCCGTTCTCTTTGTAGAGCTTGTACGGCAGAGCGTACAGGAAGGCTTCTTCCGGCATGGACTGGTGGAACGCGGTATCGAATACGGCCACGTTCTTGTCAGCCAGTGCCGGGAATACGCGGCGTGCTTCACGGATACCGATCAGGTGAGCCGGGTTGTGCAGCGGCGCGTACGGAACGGCGGCTTCGATGCCGGCGATCACGTCGTCACAGATAACGACGGAAGAGGTGAAGCGCTCACCACCGTGAACAACACGGTGACCGATGGCGATCAGGTTCTTGGACAGTTCCGGGTTGAGCGGCAGGATCTTGTTGACGATGAAGTCCAGCGCTTCCTGGTGAGCGGCACCAGCGCCCAGATCGGCACTGCCTTTCTCGCCATTCAGTTTCCACTTGATGCGGGCGTCGTCGAGGTTGAAGCACTCGGCCAGGCCGGACAGCAGGTCATCACCGGTGGTTGCGTCAATGACAGCAAACTTCAGGGAAGAGCTGCCACAGTTAAGAACAAGAACCAGCTTACTCATGAATAAATCCTATCGCAGATTGGGTTGTGTAGGCGGATGCGTTGGACGCCGGACGTCCAAAAACTTTCAACTTATCCTTATGAGGGTTGGCAATCTGTTGCTTGCCCCTTGTATAGTGATACAAGACCCGAAATCCAGACGTCCCTGACAGGTCAATAGCAAGATGCTTTTGACGCAAAAATGGGCGTACAAAGGATAACCCGATTGTTGAAAAATAACAAAGTCATCCTCAACCTTTGTTACTTTGCATCAAATTTTGTCGAGGTTTTGCCGTTAGTACGTTCAAAAAGCGCTCGGAGGTAGTATGAGCATGAACATTTTTGGAACTAAGTTACAGCAAGGCCGCCATTATATGACGCTTTGGCCGCGCCGTCCCGAGCTCAATTCGATGTTTCCTGAAAATCGGGTGATCAAGGCGACTGAATTCGCTCTCAAGGTGATCCCGGCGCTGGCGGTGCTCAGCGTGATGCTGCAGTTCCAGTTTGGCGAGCAGCACTACTGGCCTTCCGTCATCACTTCCGTGCTGTTTCTGCTCAGTCTTCCGCTGCAGGGTTACTACTGGCTCGGTCAGCGGGCTGACACCCGTTTGCCCCCGTCGCTGGCGAGCTGGTATCGGGAGATCAACGGCAAGATGAACGAGCAGGGCGGCCGCCGTCAGCTGGTCTCCCAGCCCCGCTATGAAGAGTTGGCCGATACCCTCAAGGCCGCCTTCCAGCAGCTCGATAAATCCTTTCTCTACGAATAACCCGATTCAGATGCAAAAAGGCGCCAGTGGCGCCTTTTTTGTTGTCTGGTGGCCAGCAATCAGGCTGCCAGCACTTTGCGGATCTCCTGGATGGAGAGCTTGTATTGACGTGGACACTGGCGCCATACAGTCAGCATCCGCTGGTATTTGTCGCGCATGGCGATGTCGCTGGAGAGCTCGTCGCACGGGCACTTGAGCTCGGGGAAGCGCTTGTCCACTTCCAGCAGGAAGCAGACATAGTCGGCCAGCTCCCGCTCCTGACTGCGGCTGTAGCCGTTGAACTCCAACCGGCTGGCGTTGATCTCGCCCTGATCTGCAGCATCCAGATTACCCCATGAGATGGCCAGCGCGTGGTGCAGCTCGAGGGTATCGATGACCTCCTGGCAGGTCGCCAGATCCAGATGGCCGAAGCTCTTCTCCAGCTCGAGGATCTGCAGGCAGTAGCCGCGCTCGATGATGGTGCTGGCACGCTGGTAGAAGTCCGCTTTCTCCGGATTGAGTTTTGCCAGAATTTCGTACTGGTTGCTCAGGATCAAACGCTCTGTGTTGCTCATGTTCATGGGATATCTCGCTGGAAGATGATTCTGGGGTCACGTTAACCCATATATAAAATGAATTTTTTGATCTGGGCGGGGGAGTTGGTGAGAAAAATCTTCAGGCAAGAGATGGCGTGCCAGAGCAAAAAGGCCTGCGTAGCAGGCCTTTTAATAATGCAGGGGAGGGTTACCCCTTGAGGAAATCCAGCACGACTTGATGGTGATCGCTGGTCTTGAACTTGTCGAAGTGGTGGGCAATTTTGCCCTCTTCGTCGATCAGGAAGCTCTGGCGGTGAATACCGTCATACTCCTTGCCCATGAACTTCTTCGGACCCCAGACGCCAAAGGCATCGGCGACGGCGTGATCCTCATCGGCCAGCAGGGTGAAGTTGAGCTGATCGCGTTCTTCGAATTTTTTCAGGCGCTTGGCCGGATCCGGGCTGATACCGAGCACCACCACATTGAGGGCGGCCAGCTCGGCGTTCACGTCGCGCAGGCTGCAGGCCTGGGTGGTGCAGCCGGGGGTCATCGCCTTGGGATAGAAGTAAACCAGCACTTTTTTGCCGCGCAGGGAGGAGAGTTGCAGCGGATTGCCGTTCTGGTCGGGCAAAGTGAAGTCGGGGGCGGGGCTGCCAGCTTGTAATGGTTGCATGGGTTCTCCTTGAGTGAGTGCTCAGGCGTGTTTGCGATTGACGATAAACTCGAACGATTCTGCGCCCAGTTCACGACAGAATTCGGCGAAGGCGGTCTGCGACCGTTCAACCTCTCCCTCTTTGGCCAGATTGAGCTGGAAGCTCATCTTGAGCAGGTTGAATGGCTGCTGTTCCAGGGTCATGGACTGCATCGCCTGAATGTTCCAGCCATGTTCGCTGAAGAACTGGGTGCATTGGCTTACGATGCCCGGTTCGTCGCGGATCAGGATCCTGACGCTGGCGCTCACGTCATACTGGAGCGACTGGTGGCGCTCGGTGCGCTTCATCATGGTGATGAGATCCCACTCCTGGCTGCGCAGGGGGAGGCTGATCTCGAGTTGCATCATGCTGTTCCAGTCGCCAGAGAGCAGCATGATAAAGGTGAATTCATTGCCGAAGATGCCAAGACGGCTGTCCACAATGTTGCAACCACAGCTACTGACGTGACGGGTCACTTCATTGACGATGCCAGGCCTGTCCGTGCCGATGGCCGTTACGACCAGATAGTGAGTCATAAATCTTCTCTCGTCCGTTATGTATCTTGAAAGCCGCACAGGATTGCCGATTTTCGGGCTGTTGATGGCCCGCAGCGAGGTGCTCCCCCGACTCTCATTTATTGCTTTTTGTGGCCGATGGTATCACGGCTTGTCCCCTCTCTCCCTTGTTTTTCAAAGGGGGCAGCTTTACCATTACGGCCCTGAAAATCGGGAGAAATATCCATGTTGCGCGGTAGTATTGTTGCCCTCGTTACCCCTATGCTGGCTTCAGGTGAAGTCGATTGGGCCAGTCTGGCCAAGCTGGTCGAGTATCATGTCAGCGCCGGAACCAGCGCCATTGTTGCGGTGGGAACTACAGGGGAGTCGGTGACCCTGAGCGAGCAAGAGCACATTGCCGTCGTTGAAAAGACCGTTGAATATGCTGCCGGTCGCATTCCTGTCATCGCCGGCAGTGGCTCCAACAATACTGCCCACGCCATCGAACTGAGCAAACGCCTGGCCAAAACCGGCGTGGTTGCTGGTCTCTCGGTGACCCCTTACTACAACAAACCCACTCAGGAAGGTCTCTATCGCCACTATTGTGCGATCGCCGAGGCTAGTGGTCTGCCCCAAATTCTTTATAATGTGCCCGGTCGCACCTGCTGCGACCTGAAACCGGAGACCGTGGCCCGTCTGGCCAAGGTGCCCGGTATTATCGGCCTGAAAGAGGCAACCGGCGATTTGAGTCGCACCCCGCTGCTGCGCGAGCTGTGCGGGCCGGATTTTGCCCTCTACAGTGGCGATGATGCCACTGGCTGTGATTTTATGCTGCAAGGTGGTGATGGTGTCATTTCGGTCACCACCAATATTGCAGCGGCCCAGATGGCCGACATGTGTCGTGCTGCGCTGGCCGGTGATGCCGGTCTGGCCCACGACATCAACAATCTCTTGATGCCGTTGCACAAGACTCTGTTCTGCGAACCGAGCCCCACCCCGGTGAAATGGGCCTGTGCCCAGCTGGGATTGATTGCAACAGCAACCTTGCGTCTGCCGCTGGTTGAACTCTCTCCCGAGGGTGAACAGCTGATGGCGCGAGCACTGACCACTGCGGAGTTGATGGCGAGTGTTTAAATCAAATGGAAAGGGAAATAGTGCCCGTCTGGTGCTGACTGTTGCGACCGCCGCCGTGCTGGCCGCGTGCAGCACGCCCCAGGATCGCAAAATGGCAAACCGCGACTTCGGTTATGAAGATGCCCGCCTCGAGGGCCGTGCATTCCTGATCCCGTCAGGATTGAGCGCCCCCGCCTTCAACAGCCAGTTCGATATTCCGCCGTTGCCCGAGAGCAGCCGTGACGGTGCTCTCGGCGCCAAGATCGACGTGCGTCCGCCCGCCCAGCTTCTGACTGTGGTACCGGGTAGCCAGGTCGTCCAGAATGCCAGTGAACCTACCATCGCCTACTATGCCCTGAGCACCAGCCAGAGCGTGGAGCGCGACACCTGGTCGTTCCTGATGAACTTCCTGGCCAAGTACAAGGTCACTACCGAGAAGCTGGACCAGCAGGCCGGCGTGCTGCAGACCGGCTGGTTTGACAACACGGTCGCTCTCGATGGCTGGGGTGAAGATGACGACGATTTCAAAATCCGTCAGCGTTATCAGTTCACCGTGCGCAACGATGCTGCGCGTCATGCCGTCAACATGTCGGTACGGGTACTGGATCACGAAGAGAGCTTCGATGGCGAGACCACTACCCAGCTGAGCCCGGCTGAAGCGCAGCGTTATGCCGTGCGGGTGCTCAACCAGTTCTCTCTCTATTACGACAGCCAGCTCAAGTCCCGCGAACAGCACAAGTCCAACGATGGCATGGGGCTGGAACTGGGTCTGGACAACAACGAGCTGAGCGCCTGGATTGCCGATGGCTCCTTCGAGCAGGTGTGGCGCCGTCTCAACCAGGTGCTGCCGGGTTACGGCTTCGTCATCAAGGATACCCAGCAGTCGCTGGGCTGGATCGACGTCGAGTATGAAGCCCCGTCCGCCGAGTTCTGGAAGGCGAAAGGGAGCGAGCCGTTCAAACTGGAAGAGGAGAAGTACCGCTTCCAGCTGGGTGAAATGGCGGGAGGTAAGACCTCCATCACCCTGTTCGACAAGGACAAGAAGCCGGTGTCGTCCGGGGTTATCTCCCAGATGTACATCAGCATGTCCGAGGCGTTTGCCAAAGGACTGGCTGCACAGGCAGCAAAATCAGAATAAATACAGGGGCCTTGTGCCCCTGTTTTTTTATCTCTGCACGGCTGGCGAGCCACTCAATGTGGATGCCGGCGTGCAGGGCACGGATTGATTACCCCCAACGAGAGCGGAGCTTGCGGCTCCTCTCTTATTACCCCCCACAAACAGGAAGTGTTATTAGCCATGAGTCTTGCAGACCAAGTATTGGCGGTGAATGACGATTTGCCGATCCGTACCGATAAGCCTGTCCATTCCGGTAAAGTGCGTAGCGTCTACTGGCTGACCGCCGCAGACAGCGCCCGTCTCATTCGCGAGAAGGGTTATGACGTGCCAGCGGATGCGCCGCTCGCCATCATGGTGATCAGCGACAGGATCTCTGCCTTCGACTGCATCTGGCAAGGTGTGAACGGGCTGAACGGCGTACCGGGCAAAGGAGCGGCGCTCAACGCCATCTCCAGCCACTGGTTCAAGCTGTTCAAGGAGAAGGGGCTGGCCGACAGCCACATTCTCGACATCCCGCACCCCTTTGTCTGGATCGTGCAAAAAGCCCGTCCGGTGATGATCGAGGCGATTGCCCGCCAGTACATCACAGGTTCCATGTGGCGTGCCTACAAGGATGGCGAGCGCGAGTTCTGCGGCATCACCCTGCCGGAAGGGCTCAAGAAGGATCAGAAGCTGCCGGAGATCCTCATCACCCCGTCCACCAAGGGCGTGCTGAAAGGACTGGATGGCGTGCCGGAAGCGGATGACGTCAACGTCTCCCGTGCCGATATCGAACGCCACTACAAGGGCTTCAACTTCAGCAAGCCGGCCGATATCGACCGCTACGAAGCGCTGCTCAAAGAGGGCTTCAACGTTATCAGCGACGCGCTGGCCGAGCTGGATCAGGTGTTCGTCGATACCAAGTTCGAGTTTGGCTACGTCCACGATGCCGCCGGCAACGAAAAGCTGATCTACATGGATGAAGTGGGTACCCCCGACAGCTCCCGCATCTGGGATGGCGCCGCCCTGCGCGACGGCCAGATTGTCGAGAAGTCGAAAGAGGGTTTCCGTCAGTGGCTGCTCAACCACTTCCCGGATCCGGACATCCTGCTCAACAAGAACCGCATGCCGGAACGCTTCGCCCTGGCCCGCGACAACAAGCTGCCGACCGAAGTGATGATGGATATCTCCAGCACCTACGTCGGGATCGCCGAGAAGATCATCGGCCACAAGCTGGAGCTGTCGGCCAACCCGAAGCAGGAGATCATCGATATCCTGCGCGCGCAGTACGGTCTGATCGACTAAGAGTTGCTCTCTTTTTTGTCATCGAAAAATAAACGTTTGCCGATGACGAAGGAGAGACACAGAGAAACAGACGGGCCCCATAGCGGGGCCCGTTTTATTTTCTATCCGGCGCCCGACGATCAGCCGTTGACCTTGAACACCTGACCGGTCTGGATGCCCAGCACCGACTTCTTGTAGGCCTGCGCCACTTTGGCGGCGGGCACCGGCACGAAGCCCGGGAAGAAATCGGCGTATTTGTCCATCGACTCCGCCAGCACGGTCGGGCTTACCACGTTGATGCGAAGGCCCCTGGGCAGCTCGCAGGCGGCCGCCTTGACGAAGTGCTCGACGGCGCCATTGATAGTGGTGACACTGGCGCCCCAGTTGATGGGTTCCTCGCTCAGAATACCGCTGATCAGGGTGATGGAGCCCTTGTCGCTCAGGTGGGGGATGGCGGCACGGGTCAGATTGATCTGGCCCATCAGCTTGCTCTGCAGCCCGACCTGCCACTCTTCATCGGTCATCTCGGTCAGGGCATTGAAGGCGGCGCTGCCGCTGGCCACTACAAGCGCATCGAACTGACCCAGCTTGGCGAACAGCGCCTTGATGGAGGCAGGATCGCGCATGTCGACCGTGGCATCCCCCTGGCTGTGGCCGACCCGGATCACCTGATGATCCTTGGCAAGCAATTCGCTGACGGCAGAACCTATGGTGCCGGACGCACCCACAATCACAATCTTCATCTCTGTCACTCCTCGGTTGGGATGTGTTGATTTTAGTGCAACAAAAAAAGAGAAAAAGCGCGTAAAATAAACTGATTGTTTCTTTATTGGAGCTAATGATGGATATCGCCCATCTGGCCAGCTTTTACGAGGTGGTTCTGCGGGGCAGTTTCTCTGCCGCCGCCGATGCGCTGGGGGTGAGCAAGGGGATGCTCAGTCGCCACGTCAGCGCACTGGAGTCCTCCCTCAATGCGCAACTGTTGCAGCGCACCACCCGCCGCCTCAGTCTGACCGAGGCGGGATCGACCCTCTATCTGCAGGCGGGCGAGATCTTCGCGCTGGCACGGCAGGCGGAGCAGGATATTCAGGCGCTGACCGAAGAGGATAGCGGACGACTGCGCTTCACCTGCCCAATCAGCACCGGCGATCGCATGGTGAGCGAGCTGATCGCTCGCTTTGCCACGCTCTGTCCCGGGGTTGCGGTCGAACTAAACTTCACCAATCAGGTGGTCGACATGAGCCAGGGCGAGAATGACATTGCCCTGCGCGCCATCAATGAGGTGCCGGACAATCTGGTCGCGCTCCCTCTTGGCCGGCTTAAGGATGTGGTTGTGGCCAGCCCTGCCCTGGTGGCGAGGGAGGGGAAACCGGCAACTCCCTATGAGTTGGGGGGGCTATCCTGCCTGCCCATGGGGAGCAATCCGGCCTGGGAGCAGTGGCACTTCAGCCGCAAGGGCGAAGAGGCCCACATTCTGGTGCTGGGCAGGGTGCGGGCCAATCAATACAGCACTGTCATTGAGCTGGCCCGTGCAGGCATGGGCTATGCAAAGTGCCCGCTGGTGGCGGTGGATGCCCTGCTGGCGGCGGGAGAGCTGGTGACCGTGCTCGACGAGTGGCAGAGCGGCCTGCACCAGCTTCATGTGCTGCATGCCCAGCAGCGGCGGGTGCCACGCAAGATCCGCTTGTTCAAGCAGGTGCTGGCCCAGTGGTTTGCCGATCATCCCCGTTATCTGCTGTAAGAGGGCGCATCGCACCGGCTGCCACTGGAGGCCCGGCTTCGTTATTTTTCTGTCATCTTCGGCTGCTACCCTGCGCCCATTGTCGGCATCAGGAAGCGAGAAGCGATGAACAAGCATTGGAGATGGGCGGGATTGGCGCTGCTGTGCGGCACCGCCAGCGTGCAGGCGGCGGTCGAGGTGAGCGTGCCGGAGAATTTCCGCATCCTCGCGGTGAGCAGTGGCACGCTGCAGGATGAGCAGCACGCCACCCTGAGCGATGGGGAGCAGCAACTGCTGGTGCGTTTCGAGGGGGTCATCCCCAGCCGCAGCAGCAGCGAGAATGACCGGCAGGTTCGCTCCGAGCCGCAGGTGGTGCGTTATCAGGCGAGCAACCAGCGGTTGCAACTGGTTGCGAGCGTACCGGCCGATGAGCAGGGGATGCAGGCCTATGCCAAATCGCCCGCAGTGGCGTTGCAGGAGAGTGGCCGGGCACTTACCATCCAGCAGGATGCACTGGTGACCAGCGGCATGCTGCTTGGGGTGGATTGGAACGGGAAACTGGCGGAATACAACCGCAGTGGTGGCAAGGCGGCGCTGACGGCGGGAGTGGTTGCTGCGCCATCAATCAATGCTGTTTCTAGCGGGTCTCAACCTGTTGTGGCCGCCAGCGAGCTGGAAGGGCAGTTGCAGCAGCTGTTCCTCAAGGCAGACCCGGCCCTTCGCAAGCGCTTTATCAGTTGGGCCGTGCCGCAGCTTTAAGTTTGCCGCCCGTTGCAGTAACGTGGACATCCCTGTCGGATGCCCTCTTTATCGTACTCAACGAGGTGTTCATGTTTGAATTGCATTCCCGCCTGCAGGCAGATACCTGCTGGCTTGGCGATCTGCCGCTCTGCCGCGTCCTGCTGGCCAAAGACAGTCAATACCCTTGGCTGATTCTGGTGCCGCGAGTGGCCAACCTGCGCGAGATCCACCATCTAGCGCCGGAGCAGCAGCAACAGCTGATGCAGGAGTCTTGCGCCGTCGCAGCGCTGATGGAGCAGGCCCTCAGTCCGGACAAGATCAACATCGGAGCACTCGGCAATCTGGTGCCGCAGCTGCACATTCATCATGTCGCCCGCTTTGCCACCGATGCCGCTTGGCCTGGCCCCATCTGGGGAGCTCATCCTGCCGTTCCATACCAGCCAGAAACTCTGCAGCAGGAGGCCGATCGCTGGCTTGCGCGACTCGGCAATCTGGGCGGATTTACCCCGGCTGCCACTGATAACAGAGTCAACTGAGAGGCGTGTCGCTATTTCAGTCTTCTGGCCGCGCCATCTGTTAGAGTTATGGTATAGATAAGCCCATTCTCGATGTTCAGGAAGGACACATGATAGTTACAAGATCCGATGATGACGTCGTGTTGACGACTGAGGATGTACTGCTCAGCCTGTGTAACTCGGTAACCGACGTATTGAGTGCCGCGACCATGAGTCAGGTACGTTTTTCCGGTATGGTGCAGCGGATCAGCAAGACCTGCCTCAAGCCCGATATCGGCTGCTTCGTGCTGTTCGATGGCGGCTTCTCCGGTCTGGTAGTGATCAACTTCTCCGCCGCTGCCGCCATGGAACTCTACGAGAGCTACATGCTGAGCATGGGGCTCTCCAAGGAGGATCTCGCCATCTCTCACACCTCCGACGAGGTGAGCAACGTGATGGGTGAGCTGATGAACCAGATCGTCGGCAGCTTCACCGTCAAGGTGGGCCGCGATCTGCAGACTCACATCACCCAGAACCAGCCGAAGATGCTGGCCCTCAACAAGCAGGTGATGCTGAGCGTCGATACCAATCTCGACAGCCCGGAATCCCGCCGCGTCACCTTCTTCACCGCTCGCAACAACATCTTCTATCTGGAGCTGGCGATGGACAAGACCGAGTTCATCCGTATTCACAATGAAGGGATGGAAGAGGAGGAGCTGGATCCCGATGCCCTGATCGCCCAGGCGAAGCAGGATGCGGCCAAACCGGCGCCAGCAGCAGCTCCGGCCGCCAGCAACGATCACGACGATCTGCTCGACTCGCTCGGTATCTGAAGCTGGTTTACGGCAGAAATGATAAGGCCACCCATCGGGTGGCCTTTTGTATCGCGGCTTTGCTGAGGTCAGAAGTTGTAGAGCAGGCCGGTGCTGACGCGACTTGCTTCGGTATCGTAGAAGCCGATATCGGAGCTGGCGTTGGCGTAGGAGAGGGTAAAGGTCGCGCTGAGCGGTTTCACCCCGAACAGGCTATGCCAGAAGAAGGTGCCGTTGATGGCGAACTCGTCCGCATCGGCGCGCTGGCCGAAGATGGGGTTGGCTTCGTCATACTTGCGCTTGCCGGCATAGACGTTGCTGACGATGGACCACTGGGGGCCACGCTTGGCATAGGTCAGTTGCAGGCCGGTGTTTTCGAAGCTCTCGGCACTGCCATCGAGGTTGGCTTGCTTGTAGATCAGCGCAGGTTCCAGAGACTGACCGTCGACGAAGGTCCACTTGTAGGAGAGCTGCATGTCATACATCTTGCCATTGCGATCCAGCATGGAGGCGTAGTGAGTGCCATGGACCCGGTCATACTGCTGGCCGCTCTGCTCATCATCCATATCGATGCTGCGGGCGGTGATGCTGCCGTTGAAGTTGCTGCCCCAGATCTTGTCCCAGGCGAAACGCGCCCCTTTGGATTTCAGGTCGGTGGAGCTGCGATCCACGCCGGTGGCAAAAGGATCGCTCCACAGCTCGACCGGCATGGCGTTGAATACCAGCGAGGTAGCGACGATCCCCTTGTCGCCCATCTCCTGACGCAGACCGAACTGCTGAGTAAAGTCGAAGCGGATGGCATCCTGAATGAGGTTACCGAGGAAGATCTGGGTGCGGGTATCGGCAAAGGTATAGCGGATATCGGCGTTGATCAGCGGAGTCAGCTTGTTCTCGCTATCCGGTGAGCCCAGATCATTGATGCGACTGTGGTTGTCGTCGCCGGCATAGAAGTTGGACTTGTAGCTGGTGGCGCTGACGCCGCCCAACAGGAAGCCGGACCAACCGGACTGGCGCGGAATTTCGCCCAGATCGGCGTATGCAGCGTGGCTCGCAAGCAGGCCGAGACCCAGCAAGGTGAGATTGCGCATCAAAAGACTCCTGATATATCAAACTGTTGAGGTGTAAAGCCCGGGATGTTCGTGCTGCTGATGTCACCTTGGTATTGCCCGGGCGAGTGCAATGGTCACATATGATACAGGAATCTCCAATTATTGGCTTATCACACAAGAGTTAAGCGCGTTGTGCTGGTATTCTGTCCGGCGAATATCGGGGAGAAAACAACAAGATGAAGCAGATTAAATCCTGGGCGCAATATTACGTCGATCTGATGACCAAGCTGGGTCTGGTGCGTTTCAGCATGTTTCTGGCCACCGGCATCATAGTGCTGGCGGTCGCCATCCAGATGGGGGTCACCCTGTTTTTGCGGGGCAGCATCGATGTCATCGATTTCGTGCGCTCGGTGTTTTTTGGTCTGCTGGTCACGCCCTGGGCGGTCTATTTTCTCTCCATCGTGGTGGATCAGCTGGAGGATTCCCGCCAGCGGCTGAGCCGGATGGTGCGCAAGCTGCAGGATATGCGCGAGCGGGATCTCGAGCTCAACAACCAGCTGCAGGAGAACATCAGCCGCCTCAACAGCCAGATCGCCGAGACCAACCGGGCCGAGAGCCTGCGTCTGCAGGCCATCGAGGATCTGGAGAACGAGGTGTTCCAGCGGGAGAAAGCCCAGCTTCATCTGGGAGAGCGCACCGCTCTGCTGCGCTCCTTTATCGACTGCTCCCCCGATCTGGTTTACTACCGCAATGAGGATGAGCAGTTCTCCGGTTGCAACCGCGCCATGGAGGAGCTGACCGGCAAGGCGGAGAACGAGCTGATTGGCCTCACCCCGTTTGACGTCTACAAGCAGGAGATCGCCAACAAGGTGGTGGAGACCGACCGCCAGGTCTTTGCCAGCAACGAGCCGCTCACCTACGAGCAGTGGCTGGAGTACCCCGATGGTCGCAAGGCCTACTTCGAGCTGCGCAAGGTGCCCTTCTTCGACCGCTTCGGCAAGCGGCTCGGCTTGCTCGGTTTTGGCCGTGACATCACCGAGCGCAAGCAGTATCAGGACAAGCTGGAGAAGGCGAGCCGCGACAAGACCACCTTCATCTCCACCATTAGCCACGAGCTGCGTACCCCGCTCAATGGCATCGTGGGATTGAGCCGCATGCTGATGGATACCCCCCTCGACCCGAGCCAGCGCCAGCAGCTCAAGACCATTCACTTGAGTGCGGTCACCCTCGGCAACATCTTCAACGACATCATCGACCTGGACAAACTCGATCGGCGCCGGCTTGAGATCGCGCCAACCCGGATCGACCTGCCCGCGTTCCTCGACGAGCTGGAGACGCTGTCGCGTATTCAGGCGGAGCAGAAGGGGCTCTATCTGCACTTTGATCGCGATGGCGACATGCCGCAATTCGTGATGGCGGATGGTACCCGACTGCGTCAGGTGCTGTGGAATCTGGTGGGCAATGCGGTCAAGTTTACCGATGAGGGCGGCGTTACCGTGCGCTGCCTCTCCCATCCTGCCGACGAGCCGGGCAAGCTGGCGCTCCACTTTGAGGTGGAAGATACCGGCGTCGGCATTCCCCGCGCCCAGCAGGAGAAAATTTTCGCCATGTACTATCAGGTGCAGGGCAAGAAGCACGCTACCGGTACCGGTATCGGCCTCGCTGTGTCGCGCCAGCTGGTACAGGCCATGGGCGGTCAGCTCTACGTGGATAGCGAGCCGGGTGAGGGTTCCTGCTTTACCGCCGAGCTGGAGGTCGCCTGTGTCGAGCAGGTGTTGCCGGAGACGGAGGAAGAGATGCCCTCCCTCGACATCCTGCTGGTAGAGGATGTCGAGCTCAATGTGACGGTTGCCTGTGCCCTGCTGAACAAGCTCGGCCATCATGTCAAGGTGGCGCGCGATGGCGCCCAGGCGTTGGCGATGGCCAACCCGGATGATTTCGACCTTATCCTGCTCGATATCCAGCTGCCTGACATGACCGGGTTCGATGTGGCGGCAACCCTGCTCGAGCGCTACGGCGAAAGTTTGCCGCCCATGGTTGCCCTGACGGCCAATGTAACCGGCGATCGCCAGTACTATCTGGATCGCGGCATGCGGGATGTGATTAACAAGCCGCTCGGCTCGAAGGCGGTGCGCGAGGTGATTGGTCACCTGTTTGCCGATCTGGCCGACGACGAAGCGGACGAGCAGGCTGATGCGGTGGCTCAGGATGCGTTGCTGGATCTGCCTTTCCTCACCGACTATGCCGATACCGTGGGCAAGCCGGTGCTGCTCTCCAGCGTCGAGCTGTTCGAGAAGATGATGC
The DNA here is from genome assembly GCF_963878195.1 of Aeromonas sp. HMWF016. NCBI lineage: Bacteria > Pseudomonadati > Pseudomonadota > Gammaproteobacteria > Aeromonadales > Aeromonadaceae > Aeromonas > Aeromonas sp. HMWF016. Next base: position 15,280 of record NZ_CAWNWX010000089.1, on the reverse strand, counting down.
CCGACTACATGGCTGTGCTCGACTCCAACATGATCGCGCGGGATCAGGCTGGCGTGGTGGAGGAGGCGCACAAGATCAAGGGGGCTGCAGGCTCCATCGGTCTGCGCCGGCTGCAGCAGACGGCGCAACTCATTCAGAGCCCCGATCATCCCGCCTGGTGGGAAAATGTGGAAGACTGGATTGAGACGCTGCGCCGGGAATATCCGGGCGATATCGCCCGTCTGCGCCGCTGGTTGTTGTCTTGAATCTAATGGGAGCCGCGGGCAAGGAGCCACAGGATGTATAGCCGTTTGATCACCCCGGAGCGTATTCACTCCTGGGGGAATGAGGATCTGCTGGAGGCGACCGAGCTGGATCGCGCCCGCATAGTGCAAGCGGCACCGGTGCGCCGGTTGCAGCAGAAGACCCAGGTATTCCCGCTCGATGTGAAGGCCTCGGTACGCAGCCGTCTTACTCATTCGCTGGAGGTGCAGGAGACCGGCCGCCAGATCAGCCGCCGCATTCTGGCGGAATTGCCAGCCGGTGTGGTGTGCGAGGGGGCCTTTATCAATCTGGTGGAGATGTCCTGTCTCTTGCACGACGTGGGCAACCCGCCGTTTGGTCACTTCGGCGAGCAGGTGATGAGCCAGTGGCTTGGCGAGATGCTCACTCCCCTCTATCAGCAGGCACTGGCACAGCCCCCCTCGGCCCAGTGGGCGGAGCTGTGTCAGGATCTGCTGCTGTTTGATGGCAATGCCCAGAGCTTGCGGTTGGTACACAGCCTGCACGAGCTCAACCTGACCCTCGGCCAGCTGGGGGCGCTGTGCAAATACCCGCAGCAGCCGCAACCCGGCGTGAGTTACGGTCAGCATCACGGCTGGAGCAGCAAGCGCGGCATCTTCTTCAGTGAACAGCCCCTCTATCGCGCCCTCGGCCAGAGTCTGGGGCTGGCCCCCGGCTGCCGCCATCCGCTTGCCTACATCATGGAGGCGGCAGATGACATCTCCTACTGCATCGCCGATCTGGAGGATGCGGTAGATCGGCGCATTCTCACCCTGAATGAGCTGCTGGCTGCCCTCTGCAGCGCTGATGGCAGCGATTACATGACGACCCTGCTTGGTGATGCACAGCGATCCAGCTGGGGTTTCTTCCCCCATTTTCGTCACCAGTTGACCAGAGATCTGGTGGCGCTGGCGGCCAGCACCTATATCAGCGAGCATGAGGCGATCCTGCAGGGGCGCTATCCGCAGGCCCTGCTCCATGGTCAGGCTCCTGCGGCGCGGGTGCTCGATATCCTCAAGCAGGTTGCGCGGGCGCAGGTTTTCATGCGCCCCGAGGTAGAGGCGCTCGAACTGGAAGGCTACGCCGCTCTGCGCGGTGTGCTCGCCACCTACTCTTGCCTGCTGGCAATGCCGTCCGGGCAATTTTCCCGTCTGCTGGCGGGTGAGGGGGGCAGTGAACTCTTCTTCGCCCGGCGGCTCTATCACCGCCTCTCGGCGCGCCATATCAAGGCCTATCGGCTGGCGGTGGCCGTGCGGGACGATCGTTTTGTCTGCGAGCAGGAGCAGGAGTGGTACTACCGGGTGCGCCTGCTGCTCGACTATGTCAGCGGCATGACGGATACCTATGTGCTGGAAGAGTACCGGCTGCTCTCGGGGATCTGATGCCTCGGACTCCCTTTCGGGCAGCATAAAATGCCGTAAAAACGTTTAAAAAGGAGCCGCAAGAGGCTTGTGTTAAATTCGGAGTTTTTTTAGACTGCTGCAACCTGTTCAACTTTTATCCGGTAAGGAGACGAAAATGCACCATCAGATGCTAAATCTTGCATTCTCTCGCTGCACTGCGTGCGGCGTGAAATCTCGTGCTCTTTTACCGCGTGGCGTAAACAGGTAACCCCTGTCTTTTTATCACCCGCGGTTCGTCCCGCAGGGTGATATCCACTTTCTCCGGGAGAACCGCATGTTCAACTGGAGAATGTCATGTCTATCGAACTGGTTTTACTGCGTAGCGTCGAGTCTTTGGTACAAAAGCGGATCGCCAAGGTTGAGCGTCGTCTCGCCGTGATCAATCTCTCGCCTGCCCTGCTGAAAGATATCGGCCTGGAAGGGTATGAGGGGCAGATCTCCCATATCCGTGAGCGCGAGTATCAAACAGGCTTCCGGCTTGGGAATCGAATAACCTGATGTGGTGGGGGCGTTGTTCCCCCCAATCTCTTTAACGTTGCAAAAAAATGACGTGACAGACCAAAATCTGTCACGTTTTTTGCTTTAAAAAGGATTGTTTATTCACATTCAGCCAATATCCCTCTATCCTCTCGGCCCCGTTTATAGCGGAACTGTTTGTTTTCTCACCGGCTAGAGCCATTATCTAGAGGGTCGAGGATGAATCGTATTGGCCTCACTCATCAGGACAAATAGCTCATGTCTCGCGCTTGTCATCTCCTACTGATTTTTTGCTCACTGCTTCTGCTGAGTTGGCACGTTACTGCGGAGTCATCGCCCGAAGAGGAACAAAGAGCGATTGGTGAGCAGGGCTTCTCTCAGGAGCTGGTGGTGGGTGTCCCCCGTGGTGGCTATCCCCCCTTTATCTACGAGGTGCCATCGAAACAGTACGCCGGTCCGCTCAAGGAGCTGGCCCTGCGGATTGCCGCCGAGATGGGATTATCGCTGCGTTGCGTATCCTTTAACTCTTATATCGAAGCTCAGGAAGCGCTGAAGAAGGGGGAGGTTGATGCGCTGGTCGGGGTAGAGCTTGATGCTTTACCGGTGGAGGGGGTGAACCATATCGGTCACCTCGGCTCTTATGGCCGAGCTATCCTGATGCAACATCCCAACCAGCGGTTAACGATCGAGCAAGCAAAAAAAATGCGCTGGGTTTGTATCCGCGGGTTTGGCAGTTGCCGTGAGCTGGCATCGCTGGGAATGCCCAACGTGACCCAGGTCGAGAGCCGTGATGAGGCAACCTATATGGTCAAGCTGGGTCTGGCTGATGGTTATCTGGCGCTGGGACCTATTCTGGTGCGCGAGCTGCAGCGCCTCCCTGACACCATGGGGATTGCGACTCCTCGCTGGTTGAGCAGCAGCGCCCTGACGATTGCGACAAGCGCAAATAATAGTGAGCTGACTGAGCGGATCTGGCAGGCATATCAGAGGATCCCGGTGACCGATTCCCGTCTGCGCCTGGCCGAGGGGGATCGCCGGTTCAAGGTCGATCTGCTGCTGGAGCCTGCCGAGATGGCATGGCTAAAACAGAAAAAAGTGATCCGGTTTGCCGTAGCTCCCTCCTTTTCCGGTATCAGCGAGATCGACGAAGAGGGGAGGTTGCACGGGTATGCTGCTGACCTGATGAAGCTTATCAGCCTGCGCTCCGGTGTCCGGTTTGAGCTGGTACCGACCCGTACCTGGCAAGAGTCCATCGAGCTATTGCAATCTCACAAGGTGGATTTGATCCCTTTGATGACTCCCCTGAAGGAGCGGCGGGAGTTCGCCTCCTTTACTTCCTCTTACCTCAAGTTTGACAGCTACATTGTTGCCAGGATCGGTGCTCGCAGCTTGAAATCTCTGGCTGATTTAAAGGGGCGTCAGATCGGGGGGGTAACCGGTTCCTACGAGGCATCGTTGATTCGCAACTTTGGCGGGAGGATTGTTGAGGTTGGACGCGATGAAGATCTTCTGAAGTTGCTTGACTCGGGCAAGGTCGATTATGTACTGCTGACCATGACCAACCTTGGCCAGCAGGCGATGAAAGGATTCAACGAGAAGTACCAGGTTGTGCTGGGGAGCCCCGAATTTTCGGTGCCGATCAGTATGGCGGTCGATATCGCACAGCCCGAACTGACCAGGATTATGGACAAGTTGCTGCAGACCATTACCGATGAAGAGTGGCAGCTGTTCGATCGCCGCTGGCTCAACATCTCGGTCAATATGGCGGTGGACAATAGCCCTCTGTACAAATGGCTGGCATTTGCCGTAGCGGCTCTTGGCACCTCGGGTCTGCTGGTGTTGCTGTGGGCGCGCAGCCTGCGCCGTCAGATTGCCCAGCGCAAGGTTGCGGAAAGCAAGCTGAATGAGCAGCTCTCTTTTGTGCAGACACTGCTCAACTCCTTGCCGACCATGGTGGCACTCCGTGACAACGAGCAGCATATCACCCTTTGCAATCAAGCCTACCGCGAGACCTTTTTCATCGAGCATGATGGGCTACAGCGAGACGATCTCGCGCATATGCCCGAGCCGGTTCGTCGCCAGATGGTGCAGGAGGAGCGAGCCGTCTGGCAGAGCGGTCGCAAGCTGGAGGGGGCGGGTAACAGTGTGCGGTCCGATGGTTCACCGTTTCATGTTATGTACGCCAAACTCCCCTATCGTGACTCGGCAGGGAAGATGCTTGGTGTATTGACCGTGCTCACCGATGTCAGCCAGATCAAGGATGCGGAGGAGCGGGCGCGCAAGGCGGAAACCCGCCTGACCCAGATTACCGACAGTATGCCGGGCATTGTCTATCAGTATCTGTGGCAGGGGCCGGGCAAGGGACGTTTTCTCTATGCCTCCCAAGGGGCTCGCGAGATCCTCGGGGTCAGCCATCAGGAGCTTTTTGCTGCCGACTCGGGAGGAGAGATCTTCGGGTTTACCGAGGAGGCGTTGCAGGACTTTGTCAGCAAGGTGGCCAATCATGCCGAGACTCTGGCCCCGCTTGATCTGGAGGTCAAGGTCGAGCGGCCGGAGGGAGATCGCTATCTGCAGGTACGCGGCAGCTTCGTGCGTCAGGAACAACAGGAGCTAATCCTCAACGGGGTGATCCAGGACATTACGGCACTCAAGCTGCAGGAGTATCAGTTGCGCGAGGCGCAAGCCTATGCCGAGCAGGCCATGCAGGCGCGTAGCCGTTTCCTCGCTACCATGAGCCATGAGTTGAGGACCCCCATCTCCGGTATGCACGGCATGCTGGAGCTATTGCAGATGAGCGAGCTGAATGACGATCAGCGCTACATGGTGCGCAATGTCGTCACTTCAACCAACAACCTGCTCTATCTGGTTAATGACATCCTCGACTTTTCCAAGATAGAGGCCGGCCAGTTGCGATTGCACTATCAGGTCTGTCGCTTGCAATCAGTTATTTGTGACGCGATCCGTGGCCATGCGACGCTCGCGCATAGCAAGGGGTTGCAGGTGGTGCTGGAGTGGGGTCAAACCGTGCCCGATCAGGCCGAGATGGATGGTGTAAGAGTCGGGCAGGTGATCTCCAACCTGCTCAACAATGCTGTCAAGTTTACCGAGCAGGGGTGTATCACTCTTGCTGTTAACTACTTCGACGGGTTGTTGAGCATTATGGTCGCCGATACCGGTATCGGGATTGCCGAAGAGAAGCAGGCACTGCTTTTCACTCCTTTTGAGCAGGTGGAATCAGACATCAATCGCCGCTTCGGTGGTACAGGGCTGGGGCTGGCCATCTGCGATCAGCTGGTGCGAAAAATGGGGGGCAACCTGCATTTGGCCAGCAAGCCGGGTGAGGGGGCGAGTTTTACCTTCACCGTACCGCAGCAGAAGCCACAATGGGATCAGCCAGCTTTGGCAGGGAGCGAGTGGTGGTATTTCAGCAACGATCCGGTGCTGGAGATTGCCATGGAGCGCCTTGGCGCCAAGCTCAAACCCCTTGAAGCATCGAGCTTCAGCGATGATTTGCAGGGATTGCTGCTGGCAGACGAACTTTGGCTGGAGCAGACGCTGGGGCCCGAGTGGCAAAGCTGGCTTCAACAAAGGGCTCTCAAAGGGATCATTGTGTCTCCCCGCGAGGCGCTCCGCGGGCGTCTCGGTGCTGCTCACTGGTGGCGGCTGGGACTCTCCCCTCTCTATCCGGATCTGCTGCTGGAGAGTTGCAACGAATTGCTCAATGAGCAGGTTACCCCCATGCTCACGGCTCTCGGGGAGAAACTGGGCGGGAGGGTTCTGGTGGCCGACGATCATCCGGTCAACCGTGCTCTGCTGGCCAGACAGCTCGCCATTCTCGGGATAGAGGCACAGGTGGTTGAGGATGGCGAGAAGGCGTTGCGGGCATGGCAGGGGCAGGATTTCTCTCTGCTGCTGACCGATTGTCATATGCCGGTGATGGATGGCTATAGTCTGGCCAGAGCGCTGCGAGCCCAAGGTGTGACCGCGCCCATAATCGGGGTAACGGCTGATACTTCGGAAGAGGCGAGTGCCCGCATGACCGAGGCTGGCATGAGTGACATGTTGTTCAAGCCATATCCCCTCGAGACCCTGCGTCAACTATTGGCACACTGGCTGACTGACGTGGCTACAGTCTCAACAGAAGAACCCGCAGAACAGCAGCAAATCGCCGAGCAGGCGGAACGCTGGCAAGGGCTCTTTGGTGATGAGGAGGCCGCTCGGGCGATGGCAAAAGAATATCTCGATTCTAACCGTCAGGATGGCAAGGATATGATGGTGGCACTGACTTGCCACGATACTCAGGCGCTGGTAGAAACTGCCCACCGTATCAAGGGGGCCGCACGCATGGTGGGGCTGCAAGAGCTGGCCGCCCTGGCCGCCAGACTCGAATCGGCCGCACGATTGAAGCAGATGGAGGCGCTGGAAGAGTTGGTTTGCGGGGTACAGGTATTGATGAACGCAATCTCCCACGAAATTGGATTATGGCTCGATGAATAACGTACAAAACGTACACGATGAATTGGTCATCATGGTTGTCGAGGACCATGCGTTTCAACGCAAGGCCCTGATGCACCAGGTCCGTGACCTGGGTTATCAACAGTTGCTGGAAGCTCGTGATGGGCAGGAGGCACTTGAGGTGTGCCAGCGTCACTCGGTTGATATCCTTTTTTGTGACCTGCGCATGCCCGGTATGGATGGAATGGCTCTGTTGCGCCGCCTCTCCCTGGGAGGATTCAGCGGAGGCATCATTCTCTCCAGTGCATTGGAGGATGACGTCGTGGAAGCGGTTTTGCGGATGAGTACTGCTTATGGTTTGCAGGTGCTGGGACGTATCGAAAAACCATCGACCAAGCAACAGTTGAGGGTGTTGATTGAGTCGTGGTCTCCTCGTCAGGAGCAGGTCCAAAAAGAAGATGGGCATCGGCTTGGGCTGGATGAGTTGCGACGCGCGCTGGATGAAGATCAAATTGTCCCCTGGTATCAACCGAAGGTCAGCTTTGCCACCGGCGAATGGGTCGGGATGGAGGCTCTGGCTCGCTGGCAGCACCCGGAATATGGTCTGATCTCTCCGGGCCGCTTCATTCCGCTGGCAGAAAACAACGGGCTCATCGATCAACTGACCGAGATCATCATTAACAAGTCGCTGCGCGATGGTCATCTCTGGGAGGAGACCGGTCTCTCCCTCAATCTGTCGATGAATCTTTCGACTACTTCGCTGATTGAGGGGGATCTCTGCAACTCCCTGATTGCGCAATGTCAGCGCTGGAGCATCAATCCCGAATTGATCACCCTGGAAGTGACCGAGAGCTCCTTCGTGCAGGATGTGGGCAAGTCGCTGGAGGTGTTGACCAGACTGCGGATGCATGGATTCGGTCTCTCTATCGATGATTTCGGCACCGGCTACTCGTCGATGCAGCAGTTGGCTCTGCTGCCTTTTACCGAGTTGAAGCTGGATCGATCCTTCGTCGATCGCTGCTATGCAGATCCATCCCGCTTGGCCATTATCGAGTCCAGTATTGAGCTTGCCCGCAAGCTGGGGCTTAAATCGGTGGCGGAAGGGGTCGAGGATGAGTTGACCTGGCAACAGTTGGCAAAACTTGGATGTGACGTGTGTCAGGGCTTTTTCTCTGCCAGACCGATGCCGCGCAGTGAATTGCAGAAGTGGCACCGCTCCTGGCAGGAGAGATTGCCTACACTTATATCGATCTGATTCTTTTGGCCTGCGGGCCTCATCTGAACAAGGATGTTCATGAAAATCTCACACAAGCTTCTGATCAGCTTCGGATTTATCAATCTTCTGATCGCCCTCTCCTCTGCGCTGGTCTACTACCGGCTAAACCAGATCAATCAATCCCAGCAGACGCTGCTGGCGCAGGCTCTGCCGGCTCTGCAGCGGGATGAGGCTAGCCAGAAAGCACTGGTGGCGACTGTCTCGGCATTGCGTGGTTATCTCATCCTCGGCAAGGATCCCGCGCAAGCGGCCAGATTGAAGCAGGAGTGGGAGGGGGCCTGGCAGGTTATTACAAGCCAGCAGTTTGATGTGGCGTTGGTGCAGTCACTCAAGAGTTTCAAGAGCAGTCAGGAAAAGGTGTGGGCCATTGCTCACACAGAGGAGAATCTGCCAGCCCATACCCTGATGTTGCAGGAGGCCGGGCCGCTTGCCGAAGCTGCGCTCGATCAGCTGCAATCTTTCGCCAATGAAGAGGTAGCGACCCCTCAGGATCAGTTATCGGGAGATCGCCGCATGCTGCTCAAGCAGGTGGGTGATGCTTACAACAGCTTGTCCAATGCGCTCTCCGCCCTGCGAGATTTCCTGATTTCCGGTGATCCAGAATATCGCAGCAAATATGAGGATTATTACAAGTTCCATCAGCAACGGGTGGCGGAGCTCAAGCAGCAGTCCAGTCTCTTTTCCGAAACCGAGCGCAGCCTCTGGCAGCTGTTTGAGGAGATGGGAACCCCCTTTTCGGAGTTGGTGGGCCAGGTCATCAGCAAGCGGCAAGCACCGGATTGGGATCAAGCCAACTATCTGATGGCAAAAGAGATTGAGCCGATGCAGGAGAGCCTCTATGAGAGGCTGGCCAAACAGGTAGGGGAGACCCGCAGCAAAGTGACTGCAATCTCAGGAAAGATGACCCAGGCTGGCCACTCCATCAGTCGCACTCTGTTGCTGGCAACGGGGAGTTCCATCGTGCTTGGCATGTTGGTGGCGTGGCTCTTCAGTCGTCGTTTGACTCGTGACATCGCCAGTCTGGTTGTGCGGGCAGGTGAGGTCGCCGACGGCAAGCTTGCTGCCAACCCCTTACCCGTCCTGAGTCAGGATGAGCTGGGCGGCTTGACCGGCTCCATCAACCGGATGTCGGCCCAGCTACGCAGTCTGGTGAGCGAGCTGCAGGGGGCTGTGGGACAGGTAGACGTCGCCTGTCAGGATGTAGGCAGCACAACTCAGGCGATAGTGACTGATTTGACCGCGCAGGATATTCGGGTAAAAGCGGTCGCCAGCGCGATCGAGCAGATGTCGGTCAGTACGAAAGAGGTTGCGGGCAATATTGCCAATGCAGCCGATAGTGCCCATCAGGTGCAGCAACAAACCCGGCAGGGACAGAATGCATTGGCACGGATGACAGATGCCATGCAGCAGATCGCCGCCATGATTGGGCAAGCCAATCACGCAATGGGATTGCTTGAGAAGCAGAGCGAGCAGGTCGGGCAGATCACCGAAGTAATTGCCACCATTGCCGAGCAGACCAACTTGCTGGCCCTCAATGCGGCAATAGAAGCGGCGCGGGCTGGTGATCAGGGGCGCGGTTTTGCCGTGGTCGCCGATGAGGTGCGTCAGCTGGCAACCCGCACTCACCAGTCAACCGCCGAAATCAGCCAGACAATTAGCGCTATTTCCCAGCAAACCCGCCAGACAGTCACCACGGTGAGCGGTGGCACCCAGCTGGTCGAGCAGGGGCGTGATGCAGTCGGGTTGGTAACCGAGACGTTGAATGCGATGAACCAACTGGTGCAGGAGCTATCCGGCCAGCTGGAGGCCATCGCAACGGCGACCGAGCAACAATCCAAGGTCGCCGCCGAAGTGGCTGGAACGGTAGAGGATATTGCCGATCTGAGCCGCCAATCCTGTCAGCAGAGCCTGCAGGGTGAGGGCATAGTCGCACGTCTGGCGGGTGATACCGGCAAGCTGACGGCGGTGATCGCCCGTTTTGAGCTGGAGTGACGGGTGGGCAGGGGATCCTGCCCATGTCTTAGTCGATACGTCTGAAGGCGTGGTTTTCGAAGCTGCTGGTGGTCTCTTTATTGAGCAGACTGACCAGCAGAATGGCCCGTTTTTCCCCATCAGGCTCCATATAGATGGCTTCAAAGCCTGCCAATGGCCCCTCTTCAATCAATACCTTATCGCCCGCATTTGGCAGTTTGGCGTAACTGGCGCGCGCCTCGTCGCTGTCATCGCGGCTCATCAGCTGATAGACCAGCTTGTTGCTGATGGGCGTCCATTCACTGCCGAAGTGGATGATCCGGCTGATGCCACGGGTCGATTTCAGGGTGACCGGAGTTACCTCTTCCAAATCTACGTAGATGAAGAGGTAGTTGGGAAACATGGGTTCCTTTACCGGGACTCGCTTGCCCCGACGCAGTTTCTCGATTTCCACCATGGGGTAGTAGGATTCGATGCCCTGTGCATCGAGGTGGGCGCGGGCGCGGGCCTCTTCCTTTGGCTTGCAGTAGGCCAGATACCATTTTTTCATGTGATGTTATATTCGTGTTGCCGTGCTCGCCGATATGATAGCGGCGGCAATAAAAAAGGCCACGCATTGCGTGGCCTTTTTTGTCGAGTGAGCAATTACCAACCTTTTACCAGGCCGCCTTTGAACAGCTCCAGCCCTTTCTTGTAGACATCATCGGTCTGGAAAGCCTGTACGAACTGTTTGACCTTCTCGTCATCCTTGTTGTTGTCACGGGCGACGATCAGGTTGACGTAGGGGGACTCTTTGTCTTCAACAAACAGGCCGTTTTCGGTCGGGGTCAGACCAATCTGGCCGGCGAAGGTGTTGTTGATGATGGCGAGCTCCACGTCTTCCAGCGAGCGAGGCAGCTGGGCCGCTTCCAGTTCAACGATCTTGAAGTTGCGCGGGTTGCTGGCGATATCAAGTACGGTCGCCTCCAGACCAGCACCATCTTTCAGGGTGATCAGGCCCTGCTTGGCCAGCAGGATCAGCGAGCGGCCCAGGTTGGTCGGATCGTTCGGTACCGCGATCTGGGCGCCATCTTTCAGCTCGCTAAGAGACTTCAGCTTCTTGGAGTAACCGGCGATCGGGTAGACGAAGGTGTTGCCGACCGGTACCAGTTTGAAGCCGCGATCACGTACCTGTGCATCCAGATAGGGTTTGTGCTGGAAGGCGTTGACGTCGATGCTGCCGTCGTTCAGCGCCACGTTCGGGGTGACGTAGTCGGAGAAGTTGACGATCTCGACGTTCAGACCATATTTCTCTTTTGCCACCTTGGCGGCTACTTCGACCAGTTCGGTCTCAGGGCCGGCAATGGCGCCTACTTTCAGGGTCTTGTTCTCTTCTTTTTGACCGCAACCGGCCAGAACCAGACCAGCCAGCAGGGCTGCCGCAACGGATTTGATGCCAAATTTCATAAAACCTCCTGTCAGAAATCGACGATTAACGATGATCACATTTGTTGACCAGGCGCTCACCCGCGCTCTGGATAAGTTGAACCAGCACGACCAGTATCACGACGGTGACCAGCATGACGGTCGGATCGAAGCGCTGATAGCCGTAACGGATGCCCACATCACCGAGACCACCACCACCGATGGCACCAGCCATGGCGGAGTAGTTCACCAGCGTGACGAGGGTAATGGTGACGCTGTTGAGGATACCGGGCAGGGCCTCGGGCAGCAGCACCTTGGTGATGATTTGCAATGGCTTTGCACCCATCGCCTTGGCCGCCTCCAGCAGGCCGTCGGGGACCTCCATCAGAGCACCTTCCACCAGCCGAGCGATGAACGGGATGCAACCGACGGTCAGCGGCACGATGGCAGCGATGGTGCCAATGCTGGTGCCGACAATCAGCCGGGTCAGCGGAATAATCGCGACCAGCAGGATGATAAAGGGCACCGAGCGACCCACGTTGACCACCATGCCCAGGGTGCGGTTGAGCAGCGGGTTGGCCAGGATCTGGCCAGCTTTGGTCACATGCAGCGCCACGCCGAGCGGCAGGCCGAGCAGGCAGCCAAACAGGGCGGAGGCAAACACCATGATAAGGGTGTCGCCCAGGGCCGTGATGAGCAGATTAATCATGGCTTCGGACATAACCCATTACCTCCAGCTGAATGTGGTTGTCGATGAGAAACTGCTGGGTTGCCTCACACTGGGCCTCGTCCCCGAACAGCTCGGCCAGCAGGAAACCGAACTTGACGCCACCGGCGTACTCGATGTCGGCGCTCAGAATGCTGATGTCGATATTGAAACGGCGGCTCGCCTCGGAGATGAGCGGCGTATCGACCGTGCTGCCGGTAAAGCCAAGCTTCAGCAGCGGGTAGCTGCCGGGCACTCGTTCGTTGCTCATCCGATCCTGATACTCCTGCGGTACCTCCAGATGGATGGTGGAGCGAATGAAATCGCGGGCCAGCTGGGTCTTGGCATTGCTGAAGAACCAGGCGACTTCGCCCTGTTCGATCAGGCTGCCGTCGCTGATGATGGCCACTTCGTCACAGATCCCCTTCACCACATCCATTTCGTGGGTGATGAGCAGGATGGTGAGCCCCAGCTTGACGTTGATCTCCTTGAGCAGGGTCAGGATCGAGCGGGTGGTCTGCGGATCCAGGGCCGAAGTGGCCTCGTCACAGAGCAGCACCTTTGGGGCCGGGGCCAGCGCCCGGGCGATGGCGACCCGCTGTTTCTGGCCGCCGGAGAGTTCGGACGGATAGGCGTGGGCACGGGCTTCCAGCCCGACCAGCGCCAGCAGCTCTTCAACCCGGCTCTTGATCTGATCCTTGCTCCAGCCAGCCAGCTCCAGCGGAAAGGCGATGTTGGCAAACACTGTGCGGGAGGCAAGCAGGTTGAAGTGCTGGAAAATCATCCCGATCTGGCGGCGAGCCTGGGTCAGATCCCGTTCGCTCAGGGCGACCAGATCCTGGCCATCGACAATTACCTGGCCCTCTGTCGGGCGCTCCAGCAGGTTGACACAGCGGATGAGGGTACTCTTGCCGGCACCGGAGGCACCGATCACCCCGAAGATTTTGCCTTGGGGTACATGCAGACTCACGTCACGCAGGGCGTGCACGGCGTCACTGCCTGTACCGTAGACTTTGTTGAGACCGATCAACTTAATCATGGATTCTTCCGTGCTAACAGCCTTACAGCACAGGGCGCTACAGGCGAGAAAATTGGGCAGAGGTTTCACTAGGTTGCACTGCCATCATGGGGGATGATGCTAAGATGTCCGGATGGCTGTGTCAACGCATGTTTTTACGTCTAGACGTCTAAAAAAGTGATAAGGATTTTCAGTTGGCAGATAAGGAATAGCAGGGTTTGGCGTTATTCCATATTGAATTTCGCTTGGAAGCCAAAGAGCCGAATTAAAGTTGGCTAATGGCGTGTGATGCTCTGTTCTATTAGGTATCCCTGTCGCGACTATCCGGCTGTGGAGCCTACCTCTCACAAGCCCCAGAATTGCATAAAGTTGAACCCCCTGTCTGCCCACTTATATATACCTCGGCCAATTTTGATGCAGCGCAAGAAGATGCCGGATCGTGATTGGGGCCTGGCTGGCCGTTTTTTATACTGAGCTTGCGGATTTCCCATGGAGGGCAGAGCGATGAGATTCCAACAGATCAAAGAGTTGCTGCACTACCTCGAGCAGGTGCATCACCAGCTCGGTCTCTGTTACCGGCGTCTGGCCAATCAGGTGGATAGCGAACGCTGCCGGATGTTGCTGGTCTATCTGCAAGGGCGGGAGGATGCCGCCAGTGTCCATCTGCAGGAGTATGCCAGCCAGCTGGGCGGCTCGGTGCGGGAGACCTGGCTGGATCAGAGCTTTAGCGAGGATATGTTGCCAGCGATTATGCGCTGCGAGTTGCCGGCTTCAGCCAGAACCGAAGATATCGTTGCCCTGGTTTGCCGCTGGGAGGAGCAGTTGATTGGCGAACTGGGTCATCTTGCCCGGGAGTGCCCGACTCGGAGCACGGCCGAATTGCTGGATAATTTGGCCCGACTGGAGCAGACCCGCCTGACCCGCTTGGTGCACGGTGCCCACCAGCTCGATGACTTGTAGCGAAGGATAAAGGCGATCATCGGATAGAGAGAGGGCCCGACATTGCTGTCGGGCTCTCTTCGTATCGGGGAGCTCATGGCATCGATGTGCAATCAGCCCTGATGTCGTTCGGCGGCGTAGAGCGCCGCGCCGATAATTCCGGCCTGGTTGAGGCTGGCAGCGGGAATGAGCGGCGCCCGGGTTTCGATGCGATCGACGAACTTCTCCAGTTTGGCTGCGCTGCCGCCGCCCAGAATGAAGAGGTCGGGGGAGAAGAGAAACTCGAGGCGAGCCAGATATTTGTTGAAGCGTTTGCCCCAGCGCCCCCAGGAGAGATCTTCCCGCTTGCGCACCGCGTCGGAGCAGTAGTGCTCGGCGATCATCCCTTCCAGCATAAGATGGCCCAGCTCGGTGTTGGGCAGCAGGTGACCGTTGACGAAGACTGCGGTGCCGATGCCGGTGCCGACCGTGATGAGGATGATGACCCCCTTGCGATCCTTGCCGGCACCAAAGCGCATCTCGGCCAGACCGGCGGCGTCGGCATCGTTCAGCACATAGCAGGGCTTGCCGGTGACATCGGCAAACAGGTGTTCGGCATCGGTCTCAATCCAGCTCTTGTCGATGTTGGCTGCGCTCTTGGCAATGCCGTTGTGGATGGTTGCCGGGAAGCCGCAACCCACGGGCCCTTTCCAGTCGAAATGTTCCACCAGAGCCTTGAGGGTATGAGCAATGGCGGCCGGGGTGGCCGGCTGTGGTGTGGCAATGCGATGGCGCTCGCCAATCAGCTCACCGGTTTCGGTATCGACCAGACAGCCCTTGATCCCCGAGCCTCCAATATCCACTCCCAACATTTGCATCTGTGATGTCCTTTTTGTGTGCCGACCATTGTTGCTCAACCATGGCGTGCTGATCTTTGTGGGTCGGCAGAGCATGAAAAAACTGCTGCAATCCGGCAAGGGGCAGATCACTCAGGCGTGATCCGGCAGACCTTTTTCGATGCAACGGATCAGCAGGCGGGTTTTCTTGTTCGTTTCATCCTGACGTCTGGCCAGCGTTGCCAGCGCCCATTCAATATGTTCGGCCACCATGGGCTCTGCTTCCGGCAGCGCTTGCTGCAGGGCGGCTATTACCTCCGGGCCGGCCGGGCCGTTGCCAAGGGCTACCGCCAGATTGCGGCGCCAGCGTTGATAGCCGATACGGCGGATCGGGCTCCCCTCGGTATGTTTGAGGAACTCGGCCTCGCTCCAGCGCCACAGCGCCAGCAGGGGCGGGCGATGCAGGCTGGGGCGGGGGCTGAAATCGGGTTCCGGGCTGGCATCTGCGTAGCGATTCCACGGGCAGATGAGCTGGCAGTCGTCGCAGCCGTAGAT
>NZ_CAWNWX010000088.1:0-17640 GCF_963878195.1 Aeromonas sp. HMWF016 | reverse complement strand
CCCCTACTTCGCCGCCCCCCACCCCAAGAGCACCGGGCGGGAGATGTTCACCCTGGCGTGGCTTGATGGTGAGCTGGCAGGCCGCCCCTATGCTCCGGCGGACGTGCAGCGCACCCTGCAGGCGCTCACCTGCCACAGCATCGCCCGCCAGCTGCCTGCGACTCCCGAGGCGTTCGGGGCCAGCCAACCCAAGACCGAGCTCTTTGTCTGCGGCGGCGGTGCCTACAACACCCCGCTGCTGGCGGAGCTGGCCAGCCTGCTGCCCGGCTGGCGCATCGCCAACACCGCCGAGCTGGGGATTGCTCCCGACTGGATGGAAGGGGCTGCCTTTGCCTGGCTGGCGGAGCGCTTTATCAAGCGCAAACCCGGCAACCTGCCCGCCGTCACCGGCGCCAGCCGTCCGGCGGTACTCGGCGCCCTCTATCCGGCGGGCTGACGGGCCCATACCCGGCCTTGCTAACGCCTGTCAGCCCGCGGCTGGCAGGCTTATTTCCCTCTTCGATTCACCCATGCCTGTTAACCCAACACCTCGATATTGAGGCTGTAGTAGTGCTCATCCTTCTCGATCTTGCCGGTAAAGCGAAAACCGAACGAGGCGTATAACTCTTTGGCAATCCGGTTATCCTCGTCGATCATCAGCAGCACCTCCCGATACCCCTCGCGGCCAAAGTGGGCCAGCAGCTCGCCAAAGACCTGCCGCCCCAGCCCCTGCCCCATAAAGCGGGCATCCAGCATAAAGCGGAAGATCTCGACCATGTCGCCCGGCGCGTCACACCCCTTGTACATGACGAAGCCCACCAGCTCCTCCCCGCGATAAATCGCTCTGGGCTCAAAGCCCGGGAAGTAGGCCGCCTCTACCAGCGAGATGGCATTGCAGCAGAGATACTGCTCGAACAGGGTGCCCACCCCGTCCTTGTTGGTTGTCAGCTCGCACACCTCGAAGCAGTTCGAGGCATCGATCTTCTCGATCCTGATCATCTACATCCTTCCGTTGTATCCGGCCCGCTGGCCGCGCTAAATAAGCCCTCTCCTCTCTTTGCACTGTCTTAACGCTGCACAGTCATAACGCTGTACCGTCATCACGGGCAAAACCGGAGGGGTCGCCTGCCACAGCAACACTGGGTTGTGCGCCCGATGGCAGGCCCCAATTGTTTCACCTGAGTAACAAAGAACAGAAGCACCGCTTCACTGGTGCAAAAATAGCGGGGAGCTCTGACAACAACCGGTCGGGAAACCGCGGTCAGGGCAGGTGGCCGATCCTGACATGCAGGGGTGAAGGGAGTCTGAACGAGCCCGTTTGCCCGGCTCGGCGCCGCTGAAAATTAATGGCATAAGGCTGATGCGGTAAGCTCCTTGCAACGGCGTGCCATGGGAGATCCGGAAAGCCTTTTCACCAGCCCCATGCAAAAGCGCTGAATTATATTCCCGTTACATCTTTGCAGGGGGCTGAATATCACGCAGCTACCATATTTTTGCTCTGCCAGATAGTGCTTATAAAAAATCAAAAACAGATATTTATGCACCGAAAAATGAATGAGCTGCCAGCGAGCCTGAATAATTGACAATTATCCTGAGTGCCAGCCGTGCATATTTTTGGCGCCAATACCGTCGGCGCGGGCATCGCGCGGCAGGCCGCTAAAAATGGCTGCCAGATACCTCTTATTGCCCCTGAATTGATCCGCACCAGAGATATATTTCAGGGCGTTGAGCCATCTCATAGAAACGCGATCCCGGTTTGCATCGCTATTTTGCGGTTCATAGAATCGCGCTTGTCTGAACCCTCTCCCCCTCTGGTGCCGCAATGGTTGCCGGGCGCGCTATATCGCCGCGCTCTGCCCACATTTTTTGTCGCTGGCGGGAGGAACCCCTGACCCCAATAACGATGATTACAACGAGGTGTATCCCAATGAGTGGCACTATTATCAAGTCGGCCCGCAATACCCCCAATGCTCCGCAGCATATCGGTCCCTATACCCAGAGCGTGGCCTTCTCCCACTACAACAATATCTCCGCCCAGCTGCCGGTCGACCCGAAGAGCGGCGCCCTGATCGAGGGTGATATCAAGGCGCAGGCCAGACAGTGCCTCACCAATATCAAGGCCATCGTCGAGAGCATCGACCATGTGATGGACGACGTGGTGAAAGTGACCCTCTTCCTGCAAGAGATGGCCGACCTCGAGGCAGTCAACGAGGTCTATCGCGAGTTCTTCCCGCGCAACCTGCCGACCCGCACCGTGCTGGCCGTAGCTGGCCTGCCGCTGCATGCCAAAGTACAGATGGATGCGCTCATCTCCAACGGCGAAGGCACCTTCCCGCAGGCGCCCTGCCCGCTGGTGAAGCTCGCCCGCAACAGCGCCCGTGCGCCGCAGGACTCGCTCTCCACCCAGACCGTCGCCTTCTCCCACTACAACAATATCGGCGCCCAGCTGCCGGTTGAGCCTGCATCCGGCGCCCTGATTGGCGGCGGCATTCGCGAGCAGGCGGCCCAGTGTCTGCACAACATCAAGGCGGTGCTGGAGGGGATCGACGTGCCCTTCGACGATATCGTCAAGGTGACCGTCTATCTGACCAATCTGGCCGATCTGGATGCCGTCAACGAGGTCTACACCACCTTCTTCCCCGACTCAGCCATTGCCCGTGCCGCTGCCTATATGCCGGCCCGCAGCGTGATTGCCGCCTCCGCCCTGCCCATGGGTGCGCTGGTGCAGATGGATGCGGTCATCTCCCACGGTGACGGCACCCCGCCGCAACTGGTGGAAGACAGACACAATCTGGTGATCCGCCCGCGCAATACCGACAAGGCACCGCGCAGCCCCTTGCACACCCAGACCGTCGCCTTCTCCCACTACAACCATATCGCCGGTCAGCTGCCGGTTGATCTGGCCACCGGCAAGATCCTGACCGGTTGCGTGCGGGAGCAGACCGCCCAGTGCCTCAGCCATATCAAGGCGATTGTGGAGAGCATCGGCCATGTGATGGACGATATCGTCAAGGTCAATATCCAGCTCGCCAATATCGCGGATCTGGCCGAGGTGGATGCCATCTATACCAAATACTTCCCGGCCTACCTGCCGGCCCGCACCGTGATCGCGGTGCGCGAGCTGCCCGCCGGCGCACGAATCCAGATGGATGCGGTGATGTCCAACGCGGAAAGTACCCCGCCGCAGGCGTAAGGATTGCGGAAATAAAAAAGAGACCGGCTATATGCCGGTCTCTTTTTAGGTAACAGGAAGGGATATTATTTTTATGGGATCGTCTTAAAGAACGCGAACGTTCGATTACGCTTCGCTAATCGAACCTACGGGCTAATCAAATCTACAGAAAATAATTTTTAATGCTTATTTTTTATCTATTGCCTTTTTAATTTCATTATAATAATAGCCTTCTTCAGGCTCTTGACCAAATGCGATCTGCATCATCATTTTGATCATCATAATGGTTCCAACTTGAATTCCTTTTTCATCTATTTCTTGTCCTGAATAATCTGGGTGGATTGACAGTTCATAATTCATGACCCAAAAGACACCAATTTTATTTGTAACCTCAAGCATTGTATTAAAAATGCCTACATCAACCTCATAATCTGGCTCTGATATGAATTTAGGTAAGTTATGTGCAATTTCATTACGATGTGCTATTGCTTTTTCAAAATTCTCTATATCGATGTCACTTATAGCTCCTTGTTCTTTGAACCATAACAATGATGCTTTAAGAGGGCTTCGGCCAAAAGACATAACATCCTTGGAATATTCCTCACTCAGAGTCTCACCATTGATTCCCCAGCTATCAGTAAAAAAGTCTCTTGGTTTTGATATAATAAAATCTCTACACATTTCATATGATGAAATATATACAGAGGCACTCATCAAGTTCTCTCGCAACTTCGTTGGATCTGTTAGCTTCTCCCATGCATCCATGACTATATCTCCGAACAATTGAAATTTATATTGAAGAATAACTCACTATATAAGCAACTATAACAAATTTTATATTTTATATTTCAAACCATAAAAAATGCCCCCCATCTTGCGATGGGGGGCATTTTATTTTCCAACTATTGGGTCAGAGCGACCCAATTGTCAGCTATTACAGGGACTCTGCGGTCGCAACCACGTTTTCCACGGTAAAGCCGAATTCCTTGAACAGCAGCTCGGCCGGTGCAGACTCACCGAAGGTGGTCATACCGATGATCTTGCCGCCGAAACCAACGTACTTGTACCAGTAGTCGGCGATGCCGGCTTCGATGGCCACACGCTTGGTGACGGAGGACGGCAGGACGGACTCCTTGTACTCGGCAGACTGGGCGTCGAACACGTCGGTAGACGGCAGAGAGACCACGCGCACGGCACGGCCCTTGGCAGTCAGCTGCTCATAGGCGGCAACGGCCAGTTCCACTTCGGAACCGGTGGCGATCAGGATCAGCTCCGGAGTACCGGCACAATCCTTCAGCACGTAGCCACCCTTGGCGGTGTCGGCCAGCTGCTGGGCAGTACGGTCCATCTGGGCCAGGTTCTGACGAGAGAAGATCAGAGAGGTCGGGCCGTCGGTACGCTCGATGGCGTGTTTCCAGGCGATGGCAGATTCAACCTGGTCACACGGACGCCAGGTGCTCATGTTCGGAGTCAGACGCAGGGAGGCGATCTGCTCAACCGGCTGGTGAGTCGGGCCATCTTCACCCAGACCGATGGAGTCGTGGGTGTAAACGAAGATGGAACGCTGCTTCATCAGGGCGGCCATACGCAGGGCGTTACGGGCATACTCCATGAACATCAGGAAGGTCGCGCCGTAGGGGATGAAACCACCGTGCAGGGCGATACCGTTCATGATGGCGGACATGCCGAACTCGCGTACACCGTAGTGGATGTAGTTGCCGGAGGCATCGTCGTTGGTCAGGGACTTGGAACCGGACCACATGGTCAGGTTGGACGGAGCCAGGTCAGCGGAGCCGCCCATGAATTCCGGCAGCAACTTGCCGAACGCTTCCAGTGCGTTTTGGGACGCTTTACGGGTTGCGATCTTGGCCGGGTTGGCTTGCAGGGTTTCGATGATCTTGGCGGATTCAGCAGCCCAGTTGGCCGGCAGTTCGCCAGCGGTGCGGCGCTTGAATTCGGCAGCCAGAGTCGGGTGAGCGGCTTCATAGGCAGCGAATTTGGCAGCCCAGTCGGCTTCCAGTTTGGCGCCCTTCTCCTGACCGTTCCACTCGGCAGCGATGTCGGCCGGGATAACAAACGGTGCGTGATCCCACTTCAGGAACGCGCGAGCCGCGGCGATCTCGTCGTTGCCCAGCGGTGAGCCGTGGCAGTCGTGAGAACCGGATTTGTTCGGAGAACCGTAACCGATGATGGTGCGGCAGCAGATCAGGGTCGGCTTGCCGGTCTCGGCCTTGGCGGCTTCGATGGCAGCGTTGATCGCTTCCGGGTTATGGCCGTCAACAGCCGGGATAACGTGCCAGCCGTAGGCTTCGAAACGCTTGACGGTGTCGTCGGTGAACCAGCCTTCTACGTGACCGTCGATGGAGATGCCGTTGTCATCCCAGAACGCGATCAGTTTGCCCAGTTGCAGGGTACCGGCCAGAGAGCAAGCCTCGTGGGAGATACCTTCCATCAGGCAGCCGTCGCCCATGAAGGCGTAGGTGTAGTGGTCAACGATGTCGTGACCCGGCTGGTTGAACTGGTCAGCCATGGCCTTCTCGGCGATCGCCATACCCACGGCGTTGGTGATGCCCTGACCCAGCGGGCCAGTGGTGGTTTCAACGCCCGGCGCGTAACCGTACTCCGGGTGACCCGGGGTGCGAGAGTGCAGCTGGCGGAAGTTTTTCAGATCGTCGATGGAGAGGTCATAACCGGAGAGGTGCAGCAGGGAGTACAGCAGCATGGAGCCGTGGCCGTTGGAGAGGATGAAACGGTCGCGGTCGGCCCACTTGGGGTTGTTCGGGTTATGTCTGAGGTGGCTGCGCCACAATACTTCGGCGATATCCGCCATTCCCATGGGGGCGCCCGGGTGACCGGAGTTGGCTTTTTGAACGGCATCCATACTCAATGCGCGAACGGCATTGGCAAGCTCTTTACGAGAAGGCATCTGTATCTCCTGCGATTGCTTCATTTGATGGCCAAGATTAAGGCGCGTTATTGTCCCAGCAGGGCGCGCGGCGTGCAAATATTATCTGGACGAATAAAGTGGCTTTGGGAGGACAATCGCTTTTCTTGGCAACGTTTGACCAAACAGAACAACCGCAAACGTTTGATTTCCATCCCCTTGGGGATAGTAAGGAGCCAATAGTGGCCTTCTTGCGACACCGCGACAAAATAGTGCTGGCAATCGGGGGGGGCGCTAACTAAAATAGACGTCCAGATGTAGATACCTCTACACCATCCTATTCATCCGGTTATTGCCGTGGCGATAACCCAGACAAGCTGAGACTCTTATCATGGCAAAGCTGTTTACTTCCGAGTCGGTCTCCGAAGGCCATCCCGACAAGATTGCGGACCAGATCTCCGATGCGGTACTGGACGCCATCCTCAAGCAAGATACCAAGGCACGCGTTGCCTGCGAGACCCTGGTCAAGACCGGTATGGTCATGGTGGCTGGTGAAGTAACCACATCTGCCTGGGTTGATATCGAAGAGATCGTGCGTGATACCGTACGTGAAATCGGCTACACCCACTCCGACATGGGCTTCGATGCCGACTCCTGCGCCGTGCTGAACGCCATCGGCAAGCAGTCCCCGGACATCAACCAGGGCGTTGACCGCAGCGATCCGCTGGAGCAGGGTGCTGGCGACCAGGGCCTGATGTTCGGCTACGCCACCAACGAAACCGACGTGCTGATGCCGGCCCCCATCACCTACTCTCACCTGCTGGTGAAGCGTCAGGCGGAAGTGCGCAAGAACGGCACCCTGCCGTGGCTGCGTCCGGATGCCAAGAGCCAGCTGACCTTCGCCTACGACGACGCAGGCAAGATCATCGGTGTGGATGCCGTGGTACTGTCTACCCAGCACGCCGAATCCATCAGCCACAAAGATCTGGTTGAAGCGGTACGCGAAGAGATCATCAAGCCGGTGCTGCCGGCCGAATGGGTCAACAAGGACACCAAATACTTCATCAACCCGACCGGCCGTTTCGTTATCGGCGGCCCGATGGGTGACTGCGGTCTGACCGGTCGCAAGATCATCGTCGACACCTACGGCGGCATGGCCCGTCACGGTGGTGGCGCCTTCTCCGGTAAGGATCCTTCCAAGGTTGACCGTTCCGCAGCCTACGCCGCCCGCTACGTTGCCAAAAACATCGTTGCCGCCGGTCTGGCCGATCGCTGTGAAATCCAGATCTCCTACGCCATCGGCGTGGCCGAGCCGACCTCCATCAGCGTTGAAACCTTCGGTACCGCCAAGGTCGCCGAGGATCTGCTGGTCAAGCTGGTACGCGAGCACTTCGAACTGCGCCCGTACGGCCTGATCCAGATGCTGGATCTGAAGCGCCCGATCTACCAAGCCACTGCTGCCTACGGTCACTTCGGTCGCAACGAGTTCCCGTGGGAGCAGACCGACAAAGCTGAATTGCTGCGCTCTGCCGCTGGCCTGTAAGGTTCACGGTTGTGATAAAAGGGGAGCCTGGCTCCCCTTTTGCTTATCCGCCATTTGACGAGAACCCGATGTCTGCCACCGCTACCCGCCTTGATCCCGCCCTGCATCAACAGCTGCTCGCGCGCGTCGACGCCTGCTTTGCACAGGCCGAAGCGCGCCTTGGCCGCACCTTCCCCCGCCCGCAAGTCCATTGCAACATGCGCGGTCGAGCGGCAGGATCGGCGCGGCTGCAAACCTGGGAGCTGCGCTTCAATCCCGCCCTCTGTCAGGCCAACCAGCAGGCGTTTCTGGCCGAGGTGGTGCCCCACGAGGTGGCCCATCTGCTGGTCTATGCCCTGTGGGGGGAAGGACGCGGCAGATCGCGGGTGCTGCCCCACGGCCGCCAGTGGCAATCGGTGATGCGGGAGGTGTTCGGCCTCGAGCCCAGAACCACCCACAGCTTCGATCTCGCAGTTCTGGCCCAGCGCACCGTGCCCTATCGCTGCCTCTGTCAGCAGCATCAGCTGTCGGTACGCCGCCACAACAAGGTGGTGCGCGGTGAGGCCCGCTATCACTGCCGCCGCTGCAAGCAGCCGCTGGTGCGGGAACGGCCGGAGCCCGAACAGTAAGCCAGCCAGTGTCGCGCTCTTGTGGTAGGGTGCCCGCCATCGTTCGTCAATCATCCCGTTTGCAAGGAATCCCATGCGTTTCATCTCCTCCCTCGCCCTGACCCTGCTGGCCGGTTTGCCGCTGCTCAGCGCCCCCCTGCACGCCCAGACCTTTCGCGAAGCCAAGCAGGATCTGGTGAAGCTCTACCGCAGCCAGCCCAATGCCACCACCTTCTACTGCGGCTGCGACATCAACTATCAGGGCAAGAAAATGAGCCCGGATCTCGCCAGCTGCGGTTACGAGCCGCGCAAGCAGCCCAAACGCGCCGCCCGCATCGAGTGGGAGCACGTGGTGCCCGCCTGGGAGTTCGGCCATCAGCTGCAGTGCTGGCAGGATGGCGGTCGCAAGAATTGCGAGAAGGTGAGCCCGGAGTTCAACAAGATGGAGGGGGACATGCACAACCTCTTCCCCGCCATCGGAGAAGTGAACGGCGATCGCGCCAACTACCGCTTCTCTGACTGGAACGGCAAGCCGGATCAGTACGGCCAGTGCCAGATGCTGGTGGATTTCAAGGAGCGTCGGGTGCAGCCGCCCAAGGGGCCGGTACGCGGCCAGATCGCCCGCGCCTACCTCTACATGAGCGAGCAGTATGGGCTGCGTCTGGCTGCGCAACAGCGTAAACTGTTCGAAGCTTGGGATCGCCAATACCCGGCAGAGGGCTGGGAGTGCGAGCGCAACCGCCGCATCGGCACGCTGCAGGGCAATACCAATCCCTTTATTGAAAAGCAGTGCCAATAACCCCATTTGACCAGAGAGGGGATCGCCCCCTCTTATCATGAAGCCCTTCCCTACTGCCGCGTGAGCCTTGCTCACCGCCTCGCAGCAGGATATGAAGGGTTTCCAAGCAAGAGATTGACAAGCAGCCATGCGCATTCCACGTATCTATGAACCGGCCACCCTGCAAGTTGGCCAGACCATCGCCCTGTCGGAAGACGGCGCCAACCATATCGGCCGGGTACTGCGCATGCAGCCGGGCCAGCAGCTCGAGCTGTTCAACGGCGATGGCAATCAATATCCCGCCACCATCGCCAGCGTTGGCAAAAAGTCGGTGGAAGTGACCATCGACCGCTGCGATGCCCAATCGGTGGAATCCCCCTTCGCCATTCATCTGGGTCAGGTGATCAGCCGTGGCGACAAGATGGACTTCACCATCCAGAAATCGGTGGAGCTGGGCGTCACCTGCATCACCCCGCTCTTCTCCGAACGCTGCGGCGTTAAGCTGCCGGCCGATCGGCTGGAGAAGAAGCGCGAGCAGTGGCAGAAGGTGGTGATCAGCGCCTGCGAACAGTGCGGCCGCAACGTGGTGCCAGAGGTGCGCATGCCGATGGAGCTGGACGCCTGGCTGGCGGAAGAGACCAAAGAGCTCAAGCTCAACCTGCACCCGCGCGCTGAGTACAGCATCAACACCCTGCCCGTTCCCGAGCATGGCGTGCGCCTGCTGATTGGCCCGGAAGGGGGATTGTCGAGCGACGAGATCGCCCGTACCGTGCAGGAAGATTTCAAAGAGATGCTGCTGGGGCCGCGGGTGCTGCGCACCGAAACTGCTGCCCTGACTGCGATTACTGCGCTGCAGTGCCGCTTCGGCGATCTCGCTTGATACTATCGGCCGCATCAATCAGCCCCATGGCTGCATCGATGCAGCCTCAAGCGGCCGATTACGCTGCGCTAATCGACCCTACAACCCTATCGAGCCATTAAGAAGGAACAGCGGATGACCATTAAACTCGGCATCGTGATGGACCCCATCTCGGCCATCAACATCAAGAAAGATTCCAGCTTTGCCATGCTCGAAGAGGCGCAAAAGCGCGGCTATGAGCTCTTCTATCTGGAGATGAAGGATCTCTACATGGAAGCCGGTCGCGCCTTTGGTACCATGCGCCCGCTCACCGTCAAATATGACTATGCCGACTGGTATACCCTGGGTGAGGTGGTGGATCAGCCCCTCTCCAACCTCGATGTGATCCTGATGCGCAAGGATCCGCCGTTCGACACCGAATTTATCTACGCCACCTACATGCTGGAGCGGGCCGAGGATGAGGGTTGCCTTATCGTCAACAAACCGCAGAGCCTGCGCGACGCCAACGAAAAGCTCTACACCGCCTGGTTTGCCGAGCACACCCCGACCACGCTGGTGACCCGCCGCGCCGACAAGCTGCGCGCCTTCCACGCGAAGCACAAAGACGTGATCCTCAAACCGCTGGACGGCATGGGCGGCGCCTCCATCTTCCGCATGAAGGAAGATGACGCCAACGTCGGGGTTATAATCGAAACCCTGACCGCCCACGGCAGCCAGTACTGCATGGCGCAGACCTATCTGCCCGCCATCAAGGATGGCGACAAGCGGGTGCTGGTGGTGGACGGTGAACCGGTTCCCTACTGCCTCGCCCGCATTCCGGCGCAGGGTGAGACCCGTGGCAATCTGGCGGCCGGTGGCCGTGGTGAAGCACGTCCCCTGAGCGAAGCCGACTGGGCCATCGCCCGCGCGGTGGGCCCGACGTTGAAAGAGAAAGGGCTAATCTTCGTCGGCCTCGACATCATCGGCGATCGCCTGACCGAGATTAACGTCACCAGCCCGACCTGCATTCGCGAGATTGAAGCGGCCTTCGATGTGCACATCACCGGCATGCTGATGGATGCCATCGAGCGTCGGCTGGCCAAGGCCTGAGCCAGCCACAGTTAAATTGCTGCTCGCTGTAGCGAGCGATAATGCAAAGAGGCGGCCCCGGGGCCGCCTCTTCTATTTCATGCCTTGCTCATTGGTATGAAGGCTTAACAGCGGAACTGCCCCACCTTCAGCTTGAGATCGCTCGATAGCTGCTCCAGCTCGTGACAACTCTGGTTCATCTCGGAGGCGGCCGCCGTCGACTCGGTCGCTATCTGGGCGATATTGACCACGTTGCGGGTGATATCCTCAGCCACCTTGCTCTGCTCCTCGGCGGCGGTGGCGATATGGGTATTGAGTTCGTTGATCATCTCCACCGAGGTGACGATCTCGCCAAGCGCCTTGCCACAGGCAAGCACGGTGCGGTTGGACTCCTCGACCTGCTCCAGCCCGTGCATCATGCTGTTGGCGGCCTCGCTCGCCCCCTGCTGCAGCTTGACGATGGTCTTGCCAATCTCTTCGGTCGAGCGCTGGGTGCGTTGGGAAAGCGTGCGCACCTCATCCGCCACCACCGCAAAACCGCGCCCCTGATCCCCTGCCCGCGCCGCTTCGATGGCGGCATTGAGCGCCAGCAGGTTGGTCTGCTCGGCAATGCCGCGAATGGCATCCATCACGCTGCTGATATCGCGGCTGTCGTCGGCCAGCTGGGTGATCATCGCCGCCGTGGTCTGGATATGGGAAGAGAGGGAGGACATGTGCTGGATGGCATCTTCCACCACCTCATGACCGTGGCGGGCACTCTGGTCAGCCACTCTGGCCGCGTCGGCCGCCCCGGACGAGCTGTTGGCCACCTCGGCCACCGTCGCGCTCATCTGGTTCATGGCCGTCGCGCTCTGATCAGTCTCGGCCTGCTGCTGGGCAAAGCGCTGGCGGCTCTCGACCCCAATATGGGCAAGACGGGCCGACTCTCTGGCCAGATGCTCGGCCATCTCGTTGATCTGGTTCAGCAAATTGCGAAAATGGCGGATCACGTCGTTAAGGGAATTGGCCAGCGACCCCATCTCGTCCTTGCGCAGCACAGGTGCCTGCTGGCTCAAATCAAGATCGGTCTGCATACCACGCAGCACCTGACTCATGGCCGCCAGCGGCTGGCTCACGCTGCGACCGGTCCACATTCCGAAGAAGAGCACGCAACCGCCCCCGCTCAGAAACAGCAGGAGAAAGAGCTGGAAGAGGCGATCCTTGAGCTGGGTCAGCTCGGTCATGCTCTGTTCGGCTGCGGTCAGCTGATACTGCACCAGACCGCTGACCGCATCACTGAGGGGATCGATCGCGCCATAGAGGGGCATGATCCGGGCACCAAGGTGAGCACGTACCTCATCCGGCCCGCCATCAAGCACCTGCAACACGGCGGCAATCTGCTGATCGGCCGCAGCGAAGAGCATCTGAACCCGATCCGCCTCCTGCGTCTCCCCCTGATTCATCGCCATGTTGCGGTAATTCTGCCAGCCCTGGGTAACATCGTGCTGAGCCTGCATGATGGCCGCTTTCGCCTTCTCCGGCGTAAAACCGCCCACATTGGCCTTGTTGGTGGCATCAATGACGTTGACGGCGTAGAGATCGGCAATGTGCTTGAGCTCCTTCAGTTGCACCACCTCCCCCTGATACATGGCGTTCACGCCCGCCATCAGCTGGGACATCGCCTGGGTTGCCCCCACCAACAAGGCCAACAGTGCCAGCAGAGGCACCACGCAACCCAGGATCAACTTCTGCCTGATTGAAATCCCTTCCATGGTTTTCTCCCTACCCGGATAAATAGCGAGCCTGCGCGCCTTCGATAAAAAGCGGTTTTGCCCACAGAGTCGAGCTGCCATAATTGCCGCAAATACCTTTGCAATATCTGGCCCATATGCAAACACTGCAAAATCACTTTCTTCTTGCTATGCCAAGCCTCTCGGACCCCTACTTCGAGCGTTCGCTGGTCTACTTGTGCGAACACAACGAAGAGGGCGCAATGGGGCTGGTCGTCAACATCCCGGTCGACATGTCCGTTGAGGCCATGCTGACCCAGCTCAAGCTCACGCCCCCGACCGTTGCGGAACTCAAGCAGCCGGTAGTTCAAGGGGGGCCGGTGCACGCCGATCGTGGCTTTGTACTGCACAGCTTCCGCCCCGGTTTCGGCTCTACCCTGCAGGTTGGGGACGAAATGATGGTGACTACTTCAAAGGATATACTGGAGACCCTGGGTACGAGTGAGGCTCCCGATCACTGGCTGGTGGCGCTTGGCTACGCTGGCTGGAGTGCCGGACAGCTGGAACAGGAGCTGGTTGATGGCGCCTGGCTGGTGATCCCGCCCAATCCTGACCTTATCTTCAAAACCCCCATCCACAAGCGTTGGCAGCAAGCGGCCGCCAGCATAGGGGTTAACCCGATCCACTTATCCAGCGACGTCGGCCACAGCTGAGCCGCTGGCGAACCCCGTTTTATTTCGAGGATTTTTTCATGTCATCACGCAGCATCATGGGCTTTGACTACGGCACCAAGAGCATTGGCGTTGCCATCGGCCAGGAGCTGACCGGCACTGCCCGCCCCTTGCGCGCCCTCAAGGCCAATGACGGCATCCCCAACTGGGACGAAATCGAGAAGCTGCTCAAGGAGTGGCAACCGGACTTGCTCATTGTCGGCCTGCCCCTGAACATGGATGGCACCGATCAGGAGATCACGGTTCGTGCCCGCAAGTTCGGCAACCGCCTGCACGGCCGCTTCGGCAAACCGGTCGAGTTCAAGGATGAGCGACTCACCACCACGGACGCCCGCGCCCGCCTCTTCGAACAGGGTGGATATCGAGCTCTGGAGAAGGGCAGCGTGGACGGCGTATCGGCGCAGCTGATCGTCGAAGCCTGGATGGAAGAGCAGTACAACTAAGCCATAAACAACAAGGCAGGGGCTGTGCCCCTGCCTTGTTTGCATCTATCTCCCCGTCACGCCTGTGACTGCGGCGCCAGCAACCCCTCTTCCTCCTGCGGTGCGGCATTCATCATCCGGTTCAGCCAGGGCACCATCAGGCCCATCACCACGGCGATAATCAGGGTCGCTATCCCGATCTTGCCAAACACGCCAGTATAGATGGGCAAGGTCAGCAGCGGATCCGTTACCCCTTGCGGTACGGCGGTGAAGGTGGCGACATAACCCCCAAGCAGCGATGCCATCGCCTGGGTCAGGAACCACATCCCGAGGATAAAGCCCATCAGGCGTTGCGGCACCAACGCGGCCACCATGGCCAGCCCCAGCGCACTGATCATCAGCTCGCCGATGCTCTGGAACAGGTAAATAAGCACCATAAACCAGGGCGAGGTGAGCCCCTGCTCATCGGCAAACCACCAGCCGGAAGCAGCGGCGGTCAGGAAACCGAGCGAGCAGAAGAACATCCCGAGGGTAAATTTGAGCGGCATGGTGAGATCCCGCCCCTTGCTGCCCATCCGGGTATAGATCACCGCCAGCACCGGGCTACCCACCAC
This sequence comes from Aeromonas sp. HMWF016, assembly GCF_963878195.1. Taxonomy (NCBI): domain Bacteria; kingdom Pseudomonadati; phylum Pseudomonadota; class Gammaproteobacteria; order Aeromonadales; family Aeromonadaceae; genus Aeromonas; species Aeromonas sp. HMWF016. The sequence continues at coordinate 3,294 of NZ_CAWNWX010000088.1, read as the reverse complement.
CACCCAGAAGGGGTTGAGCGCCTGGAAGCTGACCGGGTTGACGCTCATGCCCAGCATCTCGTGATGCATGTTGTTGATGGCAAAGAAGTTCAGTGAAGTCGGCATCTGGGCGTACAGCACATAGAAGAGCACCGCCTCCAGCATCAGCACGAAGGCCACATACATCTTGTTGCGACCCACGGTGTCGAGCTTGAACGCCTCGCGGAAGAAGAATATCACCACGGCGATAGTCACCGTCATCAGCACCATGTTGGCGATCACCACGTGGTGCATCAACCAGGCACAGAAGAAGACCATGACCACCGATCCAGCCAATACCATCAGCAACTTACCGTAGTTGAGGGGCAGATGATCCGGCTCTGAGCCGATATCTTTCACCATATTGCGGCAGGCAAAGAAGGTGAGCAGCGCAATCACCAGCCCGACACCGCAGAGGTTGTAGGTGACGGTGTAGCCGTAGTGATCGGCGATGACCGGAGCCAGCGACAGGGAGATAAGCGAGCCGATATTGATCGACATGTAGAAGAGGGTGAATGCCCCATCCAGCCGCGGATCTTTCGGGGCATAACATTTGGAGAGCAGACTGGCCGGGTTGGCCTTGAACAGGCAGTTGCCGACCGCAATGGTACCGAGCGCATAGAAAATCAGGTCAGGATTGTAGATCGACATGCCGGTCATGAAATAGCCGATAACCAGTACGACAGCCCCCAGCACCATGGTGCGCTTGGTACCGAGAATATGGTCGCCGACATAACCGCCAATCGAGATAAGGCCATACACCAGCGCCGAGAAGGCGCCGAAGGTGATAAACGACTGCTCCTGGGAAAAACCCAGTTGCTGTACAAAGAAAACTGCCAGGATCCCCTGCACGCCGTAATAACCGAAGCGCTCCCAGAGTTCGACAAAAAATATCATGAAGAAGGGTTTGGGCTGTTGTAACAACCCGGTCGGTGCTGTTGCTGGACGCATAGTAACCTGCCTTGATAGCTGCTTATTGTTATTAATCTGATGGCGGTGAGCCCATGAAATGAAATACCTGCCAAGCCACCCGAACTGTGACCTTGCCCTGTGCCGGCAAGCCGCCGCTCGATATCTGGCAACAGATGTTTCATTCGTCATCTTCAAGGTGATGAGTGGGGCAAGAAGCGACACTGATGCACCGCAAAGTGGCGAGCAGAAATAAGGGGAGTATGCCCCGTTATTTCAAGGTGAGGCATGTTATGTCACTGGCAATCAACTGACTTAATGGTTGATCACACTTTAAAATCCAACTTTCATGATGTTTTCTAATGAAACAGGATTACAATTTCTCTTGCGAAGAGTGTCACTCGAGACGTGATTTATCTTCAATTCTGTGTATTGAACGACAGCAAATGGCTCTCTGCGCTGCCATCGCAGACTCAGGACAACTGGCAGGCACAAAAAAGCCGGCGCAGATCCGCCGGCTGAATTCAGGTAGCCCCTTGGGCTGGCGCTCGCTGATAGAGCCGCCTTATCTCGTTGCGCAGCCACATTACCTTGGCATCCTGATTGTGCCGCTTGTGCCAGAGCAGGATAAAAGCGATCTCCAGCTGCTGATAGAGTCTCTCCGGCAGTGGCAACGGCATGGCAATGAGGTTGGCATGGTGCTTGGCCGCATACCCCCCGCAGTAGGAGGGCGCCACAGCGATAAGCTCGTGACTTGACTGGGCAGCAATATGCAGCGCCTGCTCGAAGCTGGAGACCATGATGGGCACCTCCCGCTTCAGCCCCTCGTCCTCCAGCAAACTGTCGAGGGCCCAAGTATCATTCGCTTCCCACACCATGCTGACCTGGGGACATGCCAAAAAGTTCTCCAACGACCACTTCTGCTGGAGCAGGGGGTGATCCTTGCGCAAGAAAGCGACTGGCCGATCGCTGAACAGCACTTCGTGATCGATGTAATAGGGCAGCCGGTTGACCTTGGCCCGGGAGCGGGAATAGGTCTCCCGGGCACAGAAACCGAGATCGGCATCGCCGTTGACGATGTCGTTGAGGGAGTGATGATCCCAACCCAGCATTCTGACCACAGAGTTGGGGTACTTTTCGTAGATGGTCATCGGCAGATCGCTCAGGAAGCTGATGTAGAAGGGGGATTCCATCACCAGACTGAAACGGGCACCATCGGGGATCGCCTCGCTGTTGAGCGAGGTGATACTGTCGGTCAGCTGATACCAAACCTTGAGTTCCTCTTCCAGCGTCAGGGAGAGGTTGGTCGGCTGCAGCCCCTGCCGTACCCGGACAAAGAGGGGATCGTCAAACCACTCACGCAACTTGGCGAGGGACTTGCTCACCGCCGACGGGGTGACACAGAGCTTTTTCGCCGCCCCAGCCACACTGCGCGCCTGCATCAGGTGCTTGAAGACAATCAGCAGGTTCAGATCGAGCTCAACCAGCGTACGCATATCCCTCCTCATTCCCGTTTATCCCCGCGATTGCGCTTCGCGAACAGCAAGCCATGGTACCAGCCCTTTCACCCCCAGGTAACTGAGCAACGTCAGCAGCAGGGAGCAGAAGAGCATAGCCAGCGGGGAAAAGCCCAACTGCCCCATCAGCCAGATATAGAGACCGGACAGGCTGATCTGCATGACGCAGAGCACCGCGCTGGCGAAGGCCACATTATGCTGACAGCCATCCAGCGCTTTTCCCATGGCCACCCCGAACCCGCAGGAGAAGCCGACACAGACCAGTGCAAAACCGGCCAGCAGCAGCGCGACATCATTGCCCCGCAACCAGCAGCCCAGCAGAAGGCATGCCGCCAGCAGGTAGGCAAGATGGGAGAGCGCCAGCACTCTCTGCTTGCCCAACCAGCGCAGCAGCAGTGGCGTCAGAAAGGAGGTCGACATGCTCACCCCCGCCATCACCATCATGACGACGGAGTACTGCTCGGGTGAAAAACCATACTCCTGCATCAGGATCAGGGGAGAGACACTGACGTAGACCAGAATGGCGGTCACGCTGGTGCTGGTCAGCAGCGAAATCAGCATAAAGCGCGGGGAGCGCAACAAGGCAACAGGCAAGCCACTAGCACCGCCCAGCCTGTTTTCCGGCCGGGTCTCCTTGAGCCGCAGGAAGTTGATCAGACCGGTCAATGCCGCCACCAGTGCCATCGTGACGAAGATCCCCTGCCATTGAAAACGGGAGAGGATAAGGTAGCCCAACACCGGCGCCAGCACCGGAATGACGCAGATAACCCCGTTGATCATGGAGAGGGCCATCGCCAGCCGCTCTTCGCTCAGCACATCCCGCAACACGGTAAAAGTCATGATATAGAGC
>NZ_CAWNWX010000087.1:25202-111292 GCF_963878195.1 Aeromonas sp. HMWF016 | reverse complement strand
GCCAAGTGTTCGCCCCCCTCTCCCAGAGGGAGAGGGGGGCGAACACTTGGCTGATCTTGTGGCACAGAGCCCATAGCCGAGGCATCTATTTCCTCTAAACCCTGACTCATAACGCCCCCAGAAAATCGGTCAGCGGGCTGGAGGCTTGGGCCTGCAGGGCGCGGGCGCCAAGGCCTGCTTCATAGGCGCTGCGCCCAGCGGTGCAGGCAAGCGCAAAGGCGCGACCCATGGCGACCGGGTCGCCGCTCACTGCGATGGCGGTGTTGACCAGCACGGCATCGGCCCCCAGCTCAAAGGCGGCGGCGGCGTGGCTCGGCGCACCGATCCCCGCATCCACCACCACGGGCACATTGGCCTGCTCGACGATGATGGAGAGAAACTCCCTGGTCACCAGCCCCTGATTGGAACCGATGGGTGCGCCGAGCGGCATCACGGCAGCGCAGCCCACCTCTTCCAGCCGTTTGCAGAGCACGGGGTCGGCCCCGCAGTAGGGCAGCACCACAAAGCCCTCTTTCACCAGCTGCTCGGCGGCTTTCAGCGTCTCGATGGGGTCGGGCAGCAGATAGCGCGGATCGGGGTGGATCTCCAGCTTCAGCCAGTTCGTCCCCAGCGCCTCGCGGGCGAGGTGGGCGGCAAATACCGCCTCGGCGGCGGTCTTGGCGCCGGAGGTGTTGGGCAGCAGCTTGACCCCGAGTTGTCGAAGGGGTGTGAGGATATCGTCGTGGGCCTTGCCCGGTTCGAGCCGCTTGATGGCCATGGTGACCAGCCGGGAGCCGCTCGCCTCGATGGCGGCGGCCATCAGATCCGGGCGGGCAAACTTGCCGGTGCCGGTAAAGAGGCGCGAAGAGAAGGTGTGATCGGCAATTGTCAGCATGTCAGCCTCCGGCAATGGCAGTAAAGAGGTGAAGTTCGTCTCCGTCATTGAGACGGGTCTCGGCCCAGCGGCCACGGGGCAGCACGGCGCCGTTGAGGGCCACCGCTACCCCCTGTGGATTAACGTCTTGCGCCGCCAGCAGGTCGGCCACACTCTGCCCTGCCGTCAGCGGCTGGGCTTTATCGTTGAGTCGAATGGTCAAGGTCATGGGGTGATCTCCTTATCGTGTGTCGGGCATCGGCGCTGTCCGCAAACCGGGCAATCGGGATCGGGAGCCAGAGTGAGGGTTTGCCACTGATGGGTCAGGGCATCGAAACGGCGCAATGTGCCGGCCACCGGGCTCGGCATCCCGAGCAGCAGCTTCAGTGCCTCCAGCGCCTGCAAAGAGCCCATCACTCCGACCAATGGGCCGGTGACGCCGCTGGTCTCACAGCGCTCGGCGATTTGGGTATCCAGCGGATAGAGGCAGGCATAACAGGCGTGCTCCGGGCTGGTGCGCGCCATCAGCTGCCCCTGCCAACCCACTGCGGCGGCGGAAATCCAGGGCTTGTCCTGAGCCACGCAGGCGGCGTTGATGGCCTGGCGGGTGGCGAGGTTGTCGCAGCAGTCGATCACCAGATCTACCTCGGCCACAAACTCCGGCAGGCTGGCGGCATCAAGCCGCTGGTTGATGGCAATCAGCTCCACCAGCGGGTTGTGGGCGGCCAAGCGCTCGCGGGCCAGCTCCGCCTTGGAGTGGTTGATTGCCTTGGAGTCGAACAGGATCTGGCGCGGCAGATTGCTGGAATCGACCGTATCGCCATCGGCCAGCCACAAGGTGCCGACCCCGACCCCGGCCAGATAGAGGGCGAGCGGCGAGCCAAGCCCGCCCAAACCCACGATCAGCACGGATTTATCCTTGAGCCGTGCCTGACCGGCCTCCCCCACTTCCGCCAGCATCAGCTGGCGGCCGTATCTCAGATACTCTTTGTCACTAAGAGACGCCTCATCAGAGTGCATGTTCCACCTCCCTTATGGCAGAAGCCGATCGTGGCTCATCCCCTGCCCCCACGGCAGCCAGCAGCCGTTCGGTCGCCCCCTGCCAGTCATCACTGGCAGTGATGGCCGAGACCAGCGCGATGCTGCCGACTCCGCTCCCCTTGACCGTCGCCACCCGCTCCTCGCTGATGCCGCCGATGGCCACCGTCGGCCACTCCGCCATCAGGGCGCGGTAGCGGTGCAGCCGCACCAGCCCCTGCGGGCGCGAAGGCATCGCCTTGGTATTGGTCGGGAAGATATGGCCCAGCGCGATATAGGAGGGGGCCAGCTCGCGGGCCCGCATCAACTCGAAGTAGCCGTGGGTGGAGATGCCAAGGCGCAGCCCGGCCGCCTGAATGGCGGCGAGATCGGCCGTCTCCATATCCTCCTGACCCAGATGGACGCCCCAGGCCCCCGCCTCGATGGCCTGCTGCCAGTAGTCGTTGATAAAGAGCCGCGCCCCATGACGGCGACCGAGCGCTACCGCATCGCGAATGGCCGGTGCCACCTGAGCGGCAGGCAGATTCTTGATCCGCAGCTGGATGGTCTTGACCCCCAGCCCGAGCAGGCGGCGCAGCCACTTGACCGAATCGACCACCGGATAGAGACCGAGGTTGTGTTCGGTCGGCGCAAAGGGGCCCTGCGGCAGGCGGGCGCTGCTTGTCTCATAAAGCCCGAAACGGCGATCTAGGGTTGATCCCGCCAGCACGGCACGGGGGAAGTTGGCAAGATCGGCGGGCCAGCCGAGATGGGCGATGGGGCCCGGACCAGCCCCCACTCCCTGCGCCGCCGCCAGCCCCTGTTGCAGGTAAGCACGAGCGAGGGTGATGGCGTCCTCCACCGGATAATCCTGCGCCACCACGGCGGCGATGGCGCTGGCGTAGCAGCAACCGGTGCCGTGACCGTGGCGGGTATTCAGGCGAGGCGCCGCCAGCCAGAATTCGCGGGTCTCATCCTGGTAGTAGTCGAGGCAGAGCTTGCCGCTCCAGCCCAGATGGCCCCCCTTGACCAGCACGGCACGGGCGCCGAGTTCGCGCAGCCGCTGGGCGGCGAAGCGCACCAGCACAGGGCTGGTCGCGGGAATGCCGGTCAGGGCTTCCAGTTCGGGGCCGTTGGGGGTGATGAGCGACAGACGTGGCAACAGCTGCTCGCGCACCGCCTCCAGCATATTGGGCTCCGCCATCGGGGTGCCGGTGCTGGCGATAGCCACCGGGTCGTAGACCACGAAGGGAGCCTCGATGGCTGCCAGCCGGCGGGCCAGCACCTCGACGTGGAGCCGGGTCGGCAGCAGACCAATCTTGATGGCGGCGGGCGGCAGATCGACGCCGAGGGCGTCGATCTGGGCGGTGAAAGTCTGCATCAACACGGGGTCGACCATCTTCACCGCCACCGAGTTCTGGGCGGTAATGGCGGAGATAACCGAGCAGCCGTGCACGCCAAGGTCGTGCAATGTGTGCAGATCGGCCTGAATGCCAGCGCCGCCGCCGGAATCTGAACCCGCTATCGTCCAGACTACTGGGCGGGAGTCCGTCACAGGCAGCAGATCGGCGGGGCTGACAGCCCCGCGCTCGCTGCTCACGCCTCCTCCCCTGCGGCCTGTTTCAGCGCCGCCGCCTGATGGTAGATCTCGCCGCCGGTCTCCTTGAAGGTTTCAGCCATGCGGGCCATGCCGCTCTCCACCTGAGCCACTACCTGCTCCTGCTGGCCATCCATGCCGACCAGCTTGATCTCAACGGCCTCCAGCTTTGCTGCGTAGTCACGCACGTCCTGAGTGATCTTCATGGAGCAGAACTTGGGCCCGCACATGGAGCAGAAGTGAGCCACCTTGCCGGACTCCTGCGGCAGGGTTTCGTCGTGGTAGGCGCGAGCGGTGTCGGGATCCAGCGCCAGATTGAACTGATCCTCCCAGCGAAACTCGAAGCGCGCCTTGGACATGGCGTTGTCACGGATCTGGGCGCCCGGGTGCCCCTTGGCCAGATCGGCGGCGTGAGCGGCGATCTTGTAGGTGATAAGCCCCTGCTTCACATCCTCCTTGTTGGGCAGCCCCAGATGCTCCTTGGGGGTGACGTAGCAGAGCATGGCGCAGCCATACCAGCCGATGAGCGCGGCGCCGATGCCGGAGGTGAAGTGATCGTAACCCGGCGCGATGTCGGTGGTGAGCGGGCCCAGCGTATAGAACGGTGCCTCGTGGCAGTGCTCCAGCTGCTCGGTCATGTTGCGCTCGATCATGTGCATGGGCACGTGGCCGGGGCCCTCGATCATCACCTGCACGTCGTACTCCCAGGCAATTTGGGTCAGCTCGCCCAGAGTGCGCAGCTCGGCAAACTGGGCCTCGTCGTTGGCGTCATAGACGGAGCCCGGACGCAGACCATCGCCCAGCGACAACGCCACGTCATAGGCGGCGCAGATCTCGCAGATTTCGCGGAAGTGCTGGTAGAGGAAGTTCTCCTTGTGATGGGAGAGGCACCACTTGGCCATGATGCTGCCACCGCGCGACACGATGCCGGTGAGGCGCTTGGCGGTCATCGGCACGAAGCGCAGCAGGACGCCGGCATGGATGGTGAAGTAGTCCACCCCCTGCTCGGCCTGCTCCAGCAGGGTGTCACGGAACAGCTCCCAGGTGAGGTCTTCGGCGATGCCGTTGGTCTTCTCCAGCGCCTGATAGATGGGCACGGTACCGATGGGCACCGGGCTGTTGCGCAGGATCCACTCGCGGGTCTCGTGGATGTAGCGGCCAGTGGAGAGATCCATCACGGTGTCGGCACCCCAGCGGGTCGACCAGACCAGCTTCTCCACCTCCTCTTCGATGCTGGAGGTGACCGCCGAGTTGCCGATGTTGGCGTTGATCTTCACCAGAAAATTGCGGCCGATGATCATCGGCTCCGCTTCCGGGTGGTTGATGTTGCTGGGGATGATGGCGCGGCCGGCCGCCACCTCGTCGCGCACGAATTCGGGGGTGATGTTCTGGGGTAAACGGGCACCGAAATCGCGGCCCGGATGCTGGGTGCGCAACAGCTCTGAGCGCACCCTCTCACGCCCCATGTTCTCGCGAATGGCGATAAATTCCATCTCGGGAGTGACGATACCGGCGCGGGCGTAGTGGAGCTGGGTGACCCGGCGGCCCGGCTTGGCGCGGCGCGGCTTTGGCAAGTGCTCGAAGCGCAGGTGATCCAGCCCCTCATCGGCCAGACGCTCCTGAGTGAAGGTGGAGCTGAGCCCCGGCAGGGCGTCGGTATCATCGCGCTCCAGCACCCAGTTCTCCCGCAGGCGCGGCAGGCCGCGGCGCACGTCGATGGCGACCCCCTCCTCCCCGTAACGGCCCGAGGTGTCATAGACCGGGATCGGCTCGTTGGGCTCGAACCGGGGATCTTCCTTGGTGCCACCAACGAAGGTGTCGGCCAGCTGGATTTCCCGCAGCGGGACACGAATATCGGCGCGAGAGCCTTCGATAAAGATGCGGCGGGAGTTGGGGTGAGCCATCCCCTTGAGGCTGTCGATAAAGGCCTGAGCGCTGGAGCGCTGCTCGCGGCGGCTGGATTTGGCGGTATCAGATAGAGAAGTAGACATAGCAAAACTCACATTAACTGGTTGAAGTTATGGGTGTTTGCTTGTCTGGAGTTCGAGGAGAAGATGAACTTGCGGCGGGGTGTTTATATCAGGAGGGAGTGGGCGCGGGATGGATCTCCGCGCTGCTGTGCTGCCGCTTCCCGCTCTCTGCACGCGGTAGGCAAGGCGCCCCACGTGCTGGACAACCGGACGGGACAGACTCCCTCCTGTGCGCCCTGACCCATCAAGGGCGATCCCTTCGATGAGCGGAAGAGGCTTGTTCCTCCTCCGGCGCGGTAACCCGCAAGTTACCCTTGTTCCCTTCGCAGGTTTTAACCTGATCAGGTTCCACGGATCCCGAATTAACGGTCTCAGCTTCGCGTCGTTCGACGGTCAGCACTCCGACAAGATGGCGCCAGTATAAGGGGGAAAATCTAAAGCACAAGCCGTTAACAATATGGGGCAACGGCTGGCGCTGTGGTCGGACCGGGTTACTCCCCGCGCAGGGCGGGAAGCAGCAGACCGAGACGTTCGTAATAGAGCAGGGTGGTGCGGCTCAGGCCCAGTTCTCTGGCCAGCCGGGTAATCGTCAACATAGGGGTTCCTTCATCCAGCGGGCAGAGGATAAACCCGCCTATCGTAGACGGGTCAACTACTCCTCCGGATTGACCACCAGAATTTCGCTTAAGTGACCCTGTTCGTCGCGGGTCAGCACCAGCTCGCTCCCGGCGTGCAGATCGGCGGCTGAGCCGTTGACCCAGCGCACCTGCGGGTTGAGTGGCACAGTACCCAGAGCAGCCAGTGTGAGTTGCCGTTCATCAACGGATTGCAGGCGATCTTGCGCCCGCTGCCAGGGCTGATTGGCCAGCGGTGCTCTGGCGGCCAGCAGCTCGATCCGGGTGGCAACGCCATCGGCCACCAGCAGGGCGAGCTGGTCGCCGGGTTTGAGTGGCTGCTGCCAAATCTCCCCCTGCCGCCAGACGGCGGCACTGCCCTGCTCCACCTCAGCGCCCTGAAATTGCAGATGGATGCCGTCATCGTGTTCCAGCTCCATCAGCCACAGTTCGTCGGCCACCGCCTGCGCGGCACAGAGCGGCAAACCGCACAGCCACGCACACCACTTTGTTCTCTGTTCCATGTCGTTCGTCCCTGAACAAAAAGCCCATGCCGGATAAGCATGGGCTTCATTCAGAAACATTGCGAATCTGCAGCAGCGACCGGGTTACTTGTCCTCGTGGCAGCGACTCAGGCGCATGCCGTCAAACTTGCACTCAAGTTCGAGCCAGCGCCCTTCGAAGGGGGCCAGACTCTTGTCCGAGGTGGTGTAGCCCCAGATCCGCCCTCCCTCGACCGGCCCTTCCAGATCCATCTCGTCCTTGTCATCTTCCTCGAGCGCTTCGACCTTGCGCACATAGCGCACGCCGTTCTCCACCACCCCCTTCATCTCAACCCAGGTGCCGCCGAGATCATCTTCGTTGAGCCAATCCTTGAAGCGGGTCTGGTCGTCGATCACGAACGGCAGACCGTTCACCATCAGCTGGCCAAGCTGCCAGGTGGTGCGGCCGGTCAGTTTGAATTCGGCAGCCTGCGCAGATCCGAGCGGCAGCAAGATCAGCAGCAGGAGAGCACAGAGAGACTTCTTCATCGTGGATCCTCGGGGTTACACTGGCGACAGGATGATGTATCCGGTGTGAAAAGAGCGTGAAGCTGCTCGCCAACCAGGAGTACAAAGCATGAAGATTTTGGTAGTGGAAGACAATCCTCAGGTGGCAGAAACCATCATGGATTATCTGGAGCTGGCCGGCCACCGGCTGGACTGTGCCTATCACGGTCAGGCAGCGCTGCAACTGCTGGCCGAACAGCGCTTCGACGTCATCATCATGGATGTGATGATGCCCCGTCTCGACGGGCTCAGCACGGTCGCCCGCCTGCGTGAAGAGGGGATCTCGACCCCGGTGCTCTTTCTCACCGCCCGCGACAGTCTGGAAGACAAGCTGGCAGGCTTCAAGGCCGGTGGCGACGACTATCTGGTCAAGCCCTTCGCCATGGAGGAGCTGGAGGTGCGACTGCAAGCCCTCAGCCTGCGCGGCCCCCGCGGTGACATCGGCGCCATCACCTTTGGCGAGCTGACCGTCGATGCCGCCAGCGGGCAGGCGACCCGTGCCGGCGTTCCCCTCAAGCTCGGCAAGATCCCGTTCCAGATCCTCGCGCTGCTGGCCCGCCGCGCACCGGCCATCGTCACTCGACAGGAGGTGCTCGACACCGTCTGGGGAGAGGAGGAGCCCGACTCCGACGCCCTGCGCAGCCACATCTACGCCCTGCGCAACACCCTCGACAAACCCTTCCCCACCCCCATGCTGGAAACCCTGCACGGTCAGGGCTATCGACTGGTGACCCCATGAGCCTGCCGAGCCTGCGCCACCGGCTCATCATGGCGCTCGGCGGAGCCGGCGTGGTGCTGCTGGTACTGCTCTCCGGCCTGATGATGGTGGCCGAGGACAAGATGGAGGAGCTCAGCCTGCGCCACTGGCTGGAGGCGGAAGTGACCCGCTACAGCGATGACTGGCTGCGCCTCGGTGCCGCGGCGGCGGCGCCCAGCCCGCGCCAGTTCTCCAGCTACTGGACCGAGGCGGGCCGCCTGCCCAAGTGGCTGCGCCCCTACCAGACCCCCGGCTTTTTCGAGCATCAGCTGGGGAAGGAGGACAAACACTTTCTGGTGGCACGCCACCCCTCCGGAAAAGGGATGCTCTATCTGGTCTTCAACGACGATGCCGATGACTACCTCGACCCCTACGAGGACAAGCTGCATCTGGCCACCCGGCTGATCGGGCTGGCGCTGCTGCTGGGCTGCCTCGGCTTCGGTATCTGGCTGGTACGCCATATCACGGGGCCGCTGCAGCGGCTGCAACACAGGGTCGCCCACCTCACACCGGATCAGGCGGACTTCATCCCCGATGCCCCCTGGCAGGAGCTCAGGGATATCGAGCTGGCACTGCTGACCGGCAAGCAGGAGGTGAGCGCCGTCTTTGCCCGCGAGCAGGAGTTCAGCCGCTTTGCCAGCCATGAACTGCGCACCCCCAACATGGTGATCCAGGGCTCGGCCGCCCTGCTCGGCAAGGTGAGCGATCTGCCCGCCCCCGCCGAGCGCGCCGTCACCCGCATCCGGGCCGCCGCCGACGAGATGGCGCTGCTCACCGAGACCTTTCTGCTGCTGGGCCGCAAGGAGGAGGTCGAGCGGCCGAAGCAGCTGGTGGCACCGCTGATCCGCCAGGAGCTGGCCCGGCTCGCCCCGCTGCTGCAGCGAGAAGCGCTCGATATCCGTCTGGTGCTGGATGAGGCGAGTGAGGTCGATTCCCCCCTATCCCTGCTCGCCATCGCCCTTGGCAACCTGCTGAAAAATGCCCTGAGCTACGCCGAGGGCCATATCGACATCGAACTGTGCGGCCCGGTGCTCACCATCAGCAACCCGACGGCGGCAGCGCCGGATCAGATCCTCGGTTACGGCTGTGGCCTCACCATCATCCAGCGCATCTGCGAAAAGCTGGGCTGGCAGATCGAGACCCGGCTGGAGGCCAATATCTTCAGCGCCAGACTGGTGATGGCGGAATAAAAACAGGGCGCCCGAAGGCGCCCTGTTTTTTGGCTGGTACAAATCCGGGATCACTCCACCGGCTTGTGCTTGCGCCCGCCCTTGAGCTCGAGGAACTCGATGATTTTGCCCGCCACATCCTTGCCGGAGGCCGCCTCAACTCCCTGCAGACCGGGAGAGGAGTTGACCTCCAGCACCAGCGGGCCGCGGGCACTGCGCAGGATATCCACGCCCGCCACGTCCAGCCCCATGATCTTGGCGGCGCGCACCGCGGTAGCGCGCTCTTCCGGAGTGATCCGGATCGCCTCCGCGGTGCCGCCCCGATGCAGGTTGGAGCGAAACTCGCCGGGCTGGGCCTGACGGCGCATCGCCGCCACTACCTTGCCGTTGACCACCAGACAGCGAATGTCGGCGCCGTTGGCCTCGCGGATATACTCCTGCACCAGAATGTTGTTGTTGGTCTGGATGAAAGCCTCGATCACGCTCTCGGCGGCTTTCTGGGTTTCGCACAGTACCACGCCGATCCCCTGAGTTCCCTCCAGCAGCTTCACTACCAGCGGCGCACCGCCCACCATGGTGATGAGGTCGGGCACGTCGTGGGTGCTGTGGGCATAACCGGTGATGGGCAGACCGATACCGTGGCGGGAGAGCAGCTGCATCGCCCGCAGCTTGTCGCGGGAGCGGCTGATGGCCACCGAGCTGTTGAGCGCCATGGTGTTCATCATCTCGAACTGGCGCAGCACGGCGGTGCCGTAGGCGGTGATGCTGGCCCCGATGCGGGGGATCACCGCGTCATAGCTCTCCAGCTCCCGTCCTTCGTAGTGGATGGAGGGGTTGTGGGAGGCGATGTTCATATAACAGCGCAGGGTGTCGAGCACCTCGACCTGATGACCGCGCGCCTGTGCCACCTCGACCAGACGGCGGGTGGAGTAGTTTTTCGGCTCACGGGATAAAATGGCGATCTTCATGACAATTCCGCTAGAAGGCTATGCCTGGGCAGGATGGGGCGGGAGAGTATAAGGTGCCACAGCGCCAAGACAACGCCAATTGTTTCTCCTGACAACAAGCCAAATAACGCAGAAGCCTGCCCATTCAGCACAGCACGGTGAAACAATAAACGGCGGCCCTGCGCGCCCTCCGGAGGCTGCTCGCAAAGTCCGCCGTTTTCGCTCAATGGCCGAGCAGATTGGCTCTCTCGCTACCCCAGATTGGGGGCGAGCCAGCGCTCGGCGTCGGCCAGCGTCATCCCCTTGCGGGCGGCGTAATCCTCCACCTGATCTTGCTGGATCTGCGCCACCGCAAAGTATTTGCTGTCGGGGTGAGAGAAGTACCAGCCCGACACCGCCGCTCCCGGCCACATGGCGTAGGATTCGGTGAGCTGCATGCCGATGGCCTGCTCGACATCAAGCAGCTCCCACAGGGTGCCCTTCTCGGTGTGTTCCGGGCAGGCCGGATAACCCGGCGCCGGACGGATGCCCCGATAGTTCTCGCGAATAAGCTCCTCGTTGCTGAGGGCTTCGTCGGGGGCATAACCCCAGTGCACTTTGCGCACCTGCTCGTGCAGGTACTCGGCAAACGCCTCGGCCAACCGGTCGCACACTGCCTGAATGAGGATGGCGTTGTAGTCGTCGTGATCCGCCTTGTAAGCCTTGGCGATAGCCTCCTCACCGATACCACCGGTCACCGCGAAGGCGCCGATCCAGTCGGCTTTGCCACTCTCTTTCGGCGCCACATAGTCCGCCAGACAGTAGTTGGGGAAGCCCTGCTTCTCGCTCTGCTGGCGCAAGTGATGCAGCACTTTTTTCACTTCGCTGCGCGATTCGTCGCTGTAGACCTCGATGCTGTCCCCCACCGCATTGGCCGGGAACAGACCGATGATGCCGGCGCAGCGCACGCTCTGATCCTTTTCCAGCTGATCCAGCATGGCGTTGGCATCGGCAAACAGCTTGGTCGCCTCTTCGCCGATAATCTCGTCTTCGAGGATGCGCGGAAACTTGCCCGCCAGCTCCCAGCTGAGGAAGAACGGCGTCCAGTCGATGTAGGGGCGCAGCACTGAAATAGGCACGTTCTCGAACTTCTGCACACCCGGCTCGCGGGGCTTGGGTGGCTGGTAGCCAACCCAGTCCAGCTGATGACAGTTGGCACGCGCCTCCGCCAGCGTGATGGGGCGCGAGCGCGGCTGCTTGCGGGCGTGCTGCTCGCGGGCGATCTCGTACTCCTTGTCGATACGGGCGACGAAGTCGGGTTTGAGATCCGGGCTGAGCAGGCTCTGCGCCACCCCCACCGCGCGGGAGGCGTTGGAGACATAGACCACCGGTTCGGAGTAGTTTTGCTCTATCTTCACCGCGGTGTGCGCCTTGGAAGTAGTCGCACCGCCGATCAAGAGCGGCAGCTTGAAGCCTTGGCGCTCCATCTCCTTGGCCACATGCACCATCTCGTCCAGCGACGGGGTGATGAGACCGGAGAGACCGATCATGTCGGCTCCCACTTCCCGCGCCGTTTTGAGAATCGTCTCGCAGGGGACCATGACCCCGAGATCGATGATCTCGAAGTTGTTGCACTGCAGCACTACCCCGACGATGTTCTTGCCGATGTCGTGCACATCCCCTTTCACGGTCGCCAGCACGATTTTGCCGTTGCTGGAGCCACCCGATTTTTCCGCCTCGATATAGGGTTGCAGATAGGCGACCGCCCGCTTCATCACCCGGGCCGATTTCACCACCTGCGGCAGGAACATCTTGCCGGCGCCGAACAGATCGCCGACCACGTTCATGCCATCCATCAGCGGTCCTTCGATGACATGCAGCGGCCGCTCGGCTTGGGCGCGCGCCTCCTCGGTATCCTCTTCGATGAAGTCGGTGATCCCCTTGACCAGCGCATGTTCCAGCCGCTTGCCCACCGGCCAGCTGCGCCACGCCTGATCCCGCGGATCCTCGGCCTGGGCACCGGCACCGCGATACTTCTCGGCGATGGCCAGCAGCTCCTCGGTGGCGTTGTCATTGAGGTTGAGCACCACCGCCTCGACCTTCTCTTTGAGCTCAGCCGGAATGTCTTCATAGATGGCAAGCTGACCGGCGTTGACGATCCCCATGTCCATGCCGTTCTTGATGGCGTGGTAGAGGAAGACGGCGTGAATGGCTTCCCGCACCGGCTCGTTGCCGCGGAATGAAAACGAGACGTTGGAAACGCCGCCGGAGATCATGGCGTGGGGCAGGTTATCCTTGATGTCCTTCACCGCATCGATGAAGTCCACCGCGTAGTTGTTGTGCTCGTCGATGCCGGTCGCCACCGCGAAGATATTGGGGTCGAAGATGATGTCTTCCGGCGGGAAACCGACCTGATCCACCAGAATGCGGTAGGCCCGCTGGCAGATCTCGAACTTGCGGGCGCGGGTATCCGCCTGCCCTTTCTCGTCGAACGCCATCACGATAACGGCGGCGCCATAGCGGCGCAGCAGTTTCGCCTGCTGGGTGAACTTCTCCTCCCCCTCCTTCATGGAGATGGAGTTGACCACCGGCTTGCCCTGCACGCACTTGAGGCCCGCTTCCAGCACCTCCCACTTGGAGGAGTCGATCATCACCGGCACCCGGGCGATGTCCGGCTCGCCGGCGATGAGGTTCAGGAAGCGCACCATGGCCGCTTCGGCGTCCAGCATCCCCTCGTCCATGTTGATGTCGATGATCTGGGCGCCGTTATCCACCTGCTGCTTGGCGACGTCGAGCGCCTCGTCGTAGAGCCCCTCCTTGATCAGCCGCTTGAACTTGGCCGAACCGGTGACGTTGGTGCGCTCCCCCACGTTCACGAACATGGATTCGGGGGTGATGATCAGCGGCTCAAGGCCAGACAGGCGACAGGCCACCGGCAGCTCTGGCAGAACGCGCGGCTTGATGCCGGCAACCGCACCAGCCATGGCACGGATATGGGCCGGGGTGGTACCGCAGCAACCGCCAACCATATTGAGGAAACCGCTCTGGGCCCACTCGCGGATATGCTCCGCCATCTCGGCGGCATCGAGATCGTACTCGCCAAAGGCGTTGGGCAGACCGGCGTTGGGGTGAGCGCTGACATGGCTCTCGCTGATGCGCGACAACTCTTCGACATACTGGCGCAGCTCGTCCGGCCCCAGCGCACAGTTGAGACCGAATGAGACCGGTTTGACGTGGCGCAGCGAGTGGTAGAAAGCTTCGGTCGTCTGGCCGGAGAGGGTGCGGCCGGAGGCGTCGGTGATGGTGCCGGAGATCATCACCGGCAGGCTGTAGCCCAGCTCCTCGAATACCAGATCCACCGCGAAGGCGGCAGCCTTGGCGTTGAGGGTGTCGAAGATGGTTTCGATCAGAATGATGTCGGCGCCGCCCTCGATCAGGGCATGAGTCGATTCGGTATAGGCGGCCACCAGCTGGTCGTAAGTGACGTTGCGCTTGCCGGGATCGTTCACATCCGGCGAGATGGAGGCGGTGCGGTTGGTCGGCCCCAAAACCCCTGCCACGAAGCGCGGCTTGTGGGGCTCTTTCGCCGTCCACTCGTCCGCTACGGCGCGGGCAAGACGGGCCGCCTCGCGGTTGATCTCGGCCGAGAGATCTTCCATCTCGTAGTCAGCCATGGCGATGCGAGTGGCGTTGAAGGTGTTGGTTTCGAGGATGTCGGCGCCGGCGGCGCAGTACTGCTCGTGGATCTCGCGAATGACGGCGGGGCGGGTCAGCACCAGCAGATCGTTGTTGCCCTTGATGTCGGTATGCCAGTCGGCAAACCGTTCACCGCGGTAGTCCGCCTCCCCGAGTTTGTAGCCCTGGATCATGGTGCCCATGGCCCCGTCGATGATCAGGATCCGCTCCTTGAGACAGGCTTCCAGCTTGTTTGTCACATCCGACTTTCTGTTCGACTTTTCATTCGCCACCGCGTGTTCCTCTTACATCCGTGCAACTGCGTAAACAGCATCCTAACAGCAAACCAGCGAATTGGAAATCTAGCCGTCTATCAGTCCAAAATCGCGACCATATACTCATTTATAGGTAATGAGTAACATAGACCCCGAGAGTACCCTATGCCCGTCCCGCATGGGGATACGTGCTTGCTATCTATCTACGAGTAAAAAATAACTATGAGCGTCTACTACACACTCTGTTTTCTGGCAGCGTTGGCGATCTTTATTGCCTTTGCCAACCAGTATGTTGTGAAGATCCAGACCACCATCGCCATCACCGCCGGTTCCATGCTGATCTCTGCGCTGCTGGTGCTGTTCGGTAAACTGGGATGGTTCAATCTGGAGCCTCTTGCCATCAAAACCATGGAGAGCATCGACTTCCAGAATTTCCTGCTGAAGGGGATCCTGGGCTTCCTGCTGTTTGCCGGTGGTCTTGGCATCAACCTCAAGGCGCTGCGTAGCCAGAAGTGGGAAATCACCATTCTGGCCATTATTGCCACCCTGCTCTCCACCTTCATCATCGGCTACGGCTTCTGGTTCATCGCCAAGCTGCTGGGCTGGGAGCTGCCGCTGGTCTACTGCATGCTGTTCGGGGCGCTCATCTCCCCCACCGACCCCATCGCCGTACTCGCCATCGTCAAGAAGATGAAAGCGCCGCCCCAGATCGCCATCCAGATCGAAGGGGAATCCCTGTTCAACGACGGTGTCGGCCTCGTTATTTTCGCTACCGTGTTTGCCGTTGCCTTCGGCGGCGTCGAGCCCACCTTCGGCAGCGTGGCTGGCCTGTTCCTGCATGAGGCACTCGGCGGCATCCTGTTCGGCGTCGTGCTGGGCGTCATCGCCCACGTGATGATCAGCGCCACCGACGACGGCTCGCTGGAGCTGCTGCTCACCCTCTGCATCCCGACCGCCGGCTTCGCCTTCGCCAACATGATCGGCGTCTCCGGCGCCCTGGCCATGGTGGTGACAGGTATCATGATCGGCAACTGGACCCGTCACTCCGGCTTCTCCGAGCAGAGCAGCCATCACCTGGATCACTTCTGGGAGTTGATGGATCAGTTCCTCAACGCCCTGCTGTTCCTGCTGATCGGTCTGGCGCTGGTGCTGCTGGATCTGGTCTGGCATGACTGGGTGCTGCTGGTCATCGCCGTGCCACTCTGCCTCGCCGCCCGCTTCATCAGCGTCTCGCTGCCCTATATGGCCTTCCGCAAATTCCGCACCTACAACACCTTCTCGGTGCGGATCCTCACCTGGGGCGGCCTGCGCGGCGGTCTGGCCATGGCGATGGCACTGGCACTCCCCTCCGGCGTCATGATGATCCCGAGCCACGGTGTCGACCTGCGTCAGGTGATCCTGGTGATGACCTACGCGGTGGTGATGTTCTCCATCGTGGTGCAGGGCATGACCATCACTCCGATGATCGCCGCAGCCAAACGCGCCAACGGCGACTACTGATCATCCGCTGGCTGACAGATGCAAAAGGGCTCCTGCGGGAGCCCTTTTTGTTGCTGGCAAACCTGCACCGGACAAGGCCCAGCCACACAGCCGAAAATAATTGTTTGCTTTTTATTCATTTCGAGGAGAGAATGCGCGCCGGCTAGTTAATCAGCCCTGTTTATGTTTGCCCTGCAATGCTTCACCTCACGATGAATCCTGTCAGTACCCGCATAACCTTCTTCTGATTTACTCGCCCTGAGAACCGTTCAGGCTGTCCGCCTGCGTTGCCCGGCTCTCACGGTGCAGACCCGCTCTGCCCACTCAATTTGAACTATGCAACCGCATATTCCTTGCACCTTGCAAGAGCAGAGGCCCGCGAACGGGCTGGGTATACCTGCGCGCACACCAACAACACCGTTGCACGCACTCATTGACCTGACATTTGCCAACACAAGGAGCAATTACTTAATTTATATAGAGAAATACCATGATGAAAACCGTACAAACTCGTAAACCCCTGCGTCGCAGCAAACCCATCAACCTGCCTGTGCAAGAGCACGACTACGATGCGTTTCTGATCCAGTTCAGCACCCGCTTCAGCGGCGGCTTCGCCATCTCCTGTAATGGTATCGCCGGCGAGTTCTCCATCGAAGAGCTCAACTGATCCCCTGCCCAACCGGGCAGCACCGATGCACAAGGGCCGCAACTCACGGCGGCCACTTTGATTCCCCCGGCACTGCCAACTCGATCACATATCTCCCCTTCAATCTCCCCTGTCGATAGCCGACACAAAAAGATGTCGTTATAACTGGCCCCCTCCCCTCACAGCCAGGAAACGAGTTGATGGCCACGATCAAACAGGTCGCAGCACTAGCCAGAGTCTCGACAGCGACCGTCTCACGGGTGCTTAACAACTCCGCCTACGTTGAACCTGCAACCCGGGAACGGGTTGAGAAAGCGATGCGTTCACTGGATTATCGACGGGACATGGCTGCCGTTGCGCTGGCCAAGCGAAGCGGCAATATGCTTGGCTTGTTGACCGGCAATCTGGCCGACCCCTTCTTTGCCAGATTGGCTCGCGGAGTGGAAGCCATCAGCCGGCAACACGGTTTCCGCTTGATGGTGTGCAGCGGCTCCCATCAGAGCAAACAAGAGCAATATGGACTCGAGTTTCTGATCAATCAGGGCTGCGAAGCAATCGTTGCCCACACAACTCGCCTCTCTGACGAGCAACTGCTCCGTTACGCCTCCCATATGCCAGCGCTGACCCCCATCAATCGCTACCTGCCCGAGCTGGCTCACCGCAGCGTCTGGCTGGACAACCGGGCAGGCACCAGAGCGGCCGTCGACCATCTGGTGGCTCAAGGCCATCGCCAGATCGGCTTCATCACCTGTGACCTGCCCATTGCCGATCGACAGTCGCGCCTGGAGGGATATCAGCAAGGAATGTCTCACTACCATCTGGAGATCAAACCAAGCTGGGTTATCAGCTCCCCCTTTACCGAAGAGGGAGGCGAACTGGCTGCAGCTCACTTGCTGGCTGAGTGCCCGGAAGTCACTGCCGTGCTTACCTTTAACGATGTGATGGCAGCAGGCATGATGGCGCACCTGAGAAAATGCGGGCGACGACTCCCCGAGGATCTGTCGATTATCGGGTTTGATGACATTCTGCTGGCTCGCTACCTCTATCCGACTCTCACTACCCTTCACTACCCCATAGAGACGATGGCCAAACGGGCTGCAGAGCTGGCCATCAGCCGACTGCAACAACAGGAGCCGGGCCCGGGCCGCCATGAGTTCAGCCCTTCACTGGTCATTCGAGAGTCTGTTTCACCACTGATGCAATCCCCACGTCTGCGACCATGATCACGTTTCATGACGCCATGTAACCGGTTACATGGCCACCATGCAGAGCTCACATTTCCACCGACCTGCTCGCCACACAATGGCGGCATGTTCTGAAGCGATGGATCAACAGTGATGAAACAAGAGAGAAAAACCCTGACTCTGGGGCTGGCCGCATTACCCATTCTGGTAATGCTCGGGCTCCTGATTGTTGGCTATGTTCTGATGGGACTGCGCATCGAGCCACTGCTCCTGCTGTCCGCCGTATTCACCGCCCTGCTGGCCTGTTGGCAAGGCTACAGCTGGGACGAGATCATCCAGTCCATCGTCCAGAAGCTGGCCAAGGCGATGCCTGTCATCCTTATTCTGGTCTGTGTCGGTGGTTTGATTGGCAGCTGGATGTTCAGCGGCACCATCCCCTACATGGTCTATTGGGGGCTCAAGCTGATCAGCCCGCAGTACATTCTTATCGCGGCCTTCTTCATTACCAGTCTGGTCTCGGTCTGTACCGGTACATCCTGGGGTTCGGCAGGCACGGTCGGGGTGGCCCTGATGGGGGTTGCTCACGGTCTGGATGTCTCGCTGGCTGCCGCAGCCGGTGCCGTGGTATCCGGCGCCTATTTCGGTGACAAGATCTCCCCCCTCTCCGACTCAACCAACTTTGCCGCAATTGTGGCCGATACCACGCTCTACGCTCATATCCAGCATCTGCTCTGGACGACGCTACCCAGCTTTTTGCTGGCTGCCTGCGTCTTCTTTTTCGCCGGTTTTTCTGCCATCGGGGAAGAGGTTGCCACACCGGAGAAGGTACTTACCATCCTGTCCACGCTGGAGCAGCTTTACCACTTCAACCCTCTCCTGCTGCTGCCCCCGCTGATTGTGCTGTGGGGTGCGATCGCCAAGAAGCCCACCATCCCCTTGATGCTGCTGGCCAGCGCCATCGCTATCGGCCTCGGGATCACCATGCAGGGATTGCCGCTCCAGTCCGGCTTCAATGCACTGATCGACGGCTTCAACCTCACCATGTTTACCCCGCAGAGTCATGACATCAGCCAGCTGATCCCCGATATTCCCCGCCTGCTCAATCGCGGCGGCATGTTCTCAATGATGAGCACCATTCTGCTGGTCTTCTGCGCCTTCTCCTTCGCGGGTGTACTGACGCTGACGGGAGCACTTGACCTCATCATCAATCGCCTGCTGACCCTCATTCACTCAACCGGCCAATTGATCGCATCGACTATAGCCACCACCCTGCTGGTCACCGGTGCCACCAGCGATGGCAAGCTGGCACTGCTCATCCCGGGCGAGCTGTTTCAAGATGCTTACCGCCGCATGGGGCTGGATACCAAGAACCTCTCCCGCACCATCGAAGATGCGGGCACAGTGATTGAACCACTCATACCCTGGACTGCCGCTGGCGTCTATATGGCGGGAACCCTTGGGGTCTCGACACTCGATTATCTTCCTTGGGCCATTCAATGTTATTCCGCCATGTTCTTCGCCCTTGCCTACGGCTTTACCGGCATCGGTATTGCGCGCACAGACCAGAAAGAGCTGGCCAACGAACCCCTGACCATGACCGTAGCCAAGGAGCGATAAGATGTCAGACCATAACTTCGACTGCGTGATTGATCGCCACAATACCAACTCCATCAAGTGGGACTGCATGCCCCAATACCTCGGCATTGATGGCAGCGACCTGCTGCCCATGTGGGTATCCGATTTCGACTTTGCCTGCCCACCAGCAGTGCAGCAGGCGCTGCAACAGCGGGTGGCCCACGGCGTCTTTGGTTACAGCGAACGGCGGGATGACTACTTCACCGCCATGCAACAGTGGTTTGCCCGGCGCCATCAGCTCACTATTGAACGGGAGTGGATCCACTCCATCGAGGGGGTGATCCCCGGCATTTCGCTGTTGTTACAAATGCTGACACGCCCAGGAGAAGGGGTGGTTATCCAGGGCCCCTGCTATGGCTCCTTTGCCAAGATCATCGGTCTTAATGAGCGACGCCTGCTCGATAATCCGCTGCAACGCAAAGGGAATAGCTACGAAATGGATCTGCCTCAGCTGGAACGCCTCTTCATGGTAGAGCGCCCCGCCATGATGATCCTCTGCAATCCCCACAACCCGACTGGCAGAAGCTGGACATTCACCGAGCTCTATGAATTGGCTACTCTGTGCCAACAACACGGCGTGACGCTGGTATCAGACGAGATCTGGGCAGACCTGCAGCTGGATGGTCACAGGCACACCTCGGTGCTCTCCCTGCCTGCCCATCTGTTGCCAAACATGGTGGTGGCAACCTCCGCCAGCAAGAGCTTCGGTCTCTCCTCACTGCGCATCTCCAACTTCATCATCCCGGATCCTGCGCTGGGCCAGCGCTTCAAACAACGTCTCGACGCCCATGGTCTGGATGTATTCAATGCGCTCTCCATGGAGGCGGCCACCGCGGCCTATCAACACGGCGAAGCATGGCTAAACGAACTGCTCGCCTATCTGACGGAAAATCGCCGCTGGTTCGCCACGCAGCTGGCAACCCGGTTGCCGGGTCTGCAACTGATGGACGCCGATGCCACCTATCTGGCCTGGATCGATTGCCACCAACTGGGGCTGCCGGACGATGAGTTGAAACTGCGACTCATTGAAGAGGCGAGAATCGTTCCGTCGATGGGAGTCGGCTTTGGTGACGGGGGGCAGGGCTTTATTCGCCTTAATCTCGGCTGCCCACGCAGCTATCTGGAACAGGCACTCAATGGCTTGGAGGCGCTGATCGCCAAGACACAGGCATAAGTAAAACAGGCCGGGGCAGCATAGCTCCGGCCTTTATCCGATGCACCAGTGTGAGCAGGCCAACAGTTATCATCCTCGGCGACCCCCACTATGTAATAACTGAACAGTCAGCACAGGCAAACGGACAATTTGGTGATACAACGTGAGGCTCACCCACCTTGATTGATTGCGATGACAACTAAGCCTGAGCGACCCTATTTCTCCAGTGTGCATGAGCTCGATGAAGGGCTGAGCAGCCCGCTCTCGCTCTACTCCACCTACGAAGCTGTCGATGTGGAGTTGCGTCCTCCCCACGAAATGGCCGGTTACCACTGGCACGGGCAGGTGGAGGTCAACATCCCGTTCGACGGCGATGTGGAGTACACCATGAATGGCCAATCCTTCACTCTGGCGGCAGGCCATGCAGGCCTGTTCTGGGCCGCCATCCCCCATCAGCTGACCCGCATCGGCAACTGCTCGCAGATGGGGCTGATCAATATTCCCATCCATCTCTTCCTCTCCTGGCCCATCAACCGGGAGCTGCTGACTCAAGTCACCCACGGCGGAGTGCTGCAATCACGATCTCCCATGTTGGTCAGTGAATTTGAGCTGGCTCGCTGGGTCACAGAAAGCCGGATGGATGACCCCGGCCGTCAGCAGCTGGCTGCCGACGAGATCTGCCTGATGCTCAGGCGCATCGGGCTGGATGGCTGGAGCCGTCTGCTCGCCAACCACAGCAATCAGGGCGCAGCATCTGGCGGATCGAAACACTCCCAGTTCCATGTGCAACAGATGCTCGAATATATTGCCGCCCACCATGATGCCCCGCTAACCACCAGGGAGCTGGCCGACCATGTTGGGTTGCACCCCAACTACGCCATGGGGCTGTTTCAGAAGGTGATGCAGATGAGCATCAAGCAGTACGTCACCGCGATGCGGATCAACCATGCCAGAGCTCTGCTGAGCGACACCGATCGCACCATCCTCGATATCGCCCTGACTGCGGGTTTCAACTCCAGCAGCCGCTTCTATGAGACCTTCCAGCGTTATCTGGGGCTGACACCGAGTCGCTACCGCCAGCTGAGCCGGGAGCGGCCCCACTCTTCGCAATAACTTCCCAATAAAAAAGGGGCTTACGCCCCTTGCTCACGCTTTTCTCTCTCAACTCTCTCAACGGGGTGGCGTCGACACCGTCACCCGACCTCCCGGCGGCACAGTCACTTCGACCGCACTCACAATGATACCGTTGAGTCGCAGCGAACGCGCCTTGCGCAGCTTGCCATCCACCAGCAGGAATCCGTGATTGCCCGGGAAACGGGCCTCCCAGAACAGGGCGCGCGGCCCCTTGTTGCCCAGCTCGCTGGCAGTGACGCCATCATGGCGCAGTGACAACCGGTGGGGACCGACCGGCAGTTGCTCGATGGCCACCCAGTCGATGGTTACGGGCAATCGGGGCAGGGTCGCCACCCGATGCGCCGCCGCATCCGGCTCAACCCCCATCATCCCCTCCACGGTCTGCGACACCAGCGTAAAGGAGATCTCCGGATAGTCGCCATTGGTGCCCTGACTCGGCCGCTCGTGGGGCAGATCTCGCTTGGCCAGGATGTAACGCATCCAGCGCCACGCCTCCTCGTTGCGCTGATAAGGGAAATAGGTCTCCGGCAGATAGGTGTAGGCCTCGATGTTGGCGGGTGCCTGCGGTGTCGTGCCGATCCCCTCACCCACCATCTCGCTGATAAAGTCGAGATAGCGGTCATTGCGCGCACCGGGATCGGAGAGACGCTTCATCGGAATGAACCAGCTGTTCTCCTTGCCAAAATCGTTGCGCTTGCCAAGGTTGCTGTCGAGGATGCGGGCATAGTGGCCATCCTCATCCCCGGCAACCCGGCTCCACTCCTCGTTGAAGTAGCGCTTGAGCTGCGCTGCCTTGCGCTGCCAGACCTGCGCCGCCCGCTTTTCACCACGCACCTGCAGCATGGCGGCGTAAGCCAGCGTCGCCTGATACTGGGAACCGATGGCATCGGCGGCCTCTATCGGGTGCTCACCCCGTTCGTTGTAGGTGCAGGAGCCCTGAAAAATCCCCCCCTTGCCCTCGGCAATCCCGTTGGGGTGTTGCTCGTCATGCAGGGCAATGAAGTCGGTCATCACCTTGCTGTAAAAGGTCCACAGCTCGGGATCCTCGAGATAGCGACGATCCCCGCTCCAGAGGTAGGCCTGATAAGCCTTCTCCACCAGTTCAAACTGGGCGGGCACCTCGCGCACGAACCAGCTGTCGTCCTTGTAGTCGATGGTATGGGGAGAGCCATCAAAGTTGAAGGCCCAGAGGGTGTACCACTTACGCGCCTCGGTGGCGTTGCGGGCAAACACCTTGAACATCGAAAAGTTCTCGGCGCGCCAGCCTGCAATCTCGGCACCGGCAACCTGATGGGCAAAGTCGCGACCGTAAAACGCCGTACGGTCGTAGTAACCGGCCCAGTAGGAGGGGAGATAATCGTGCAGACCCGTGCCATCCCCGTTCGGGTGATTTTCGTCCTTGTTGGTCACGCCACGCTGGCCGGTCATGATGAACTGGGCCGTCTTGGCGGCTGCCCAGTTAAACCCCTCGGTCAGCTCACTACTAGAAGAACTGAGCTGCACCTGTGGCTGCAGAACAATCTCTACCTTTGCGGCAACAGCCATTTGCGAACAGAGACTGGAGATGCCTGCCGCCATCAGGGCGCATGAAAGCTTGGCGCGACGACTCATTGGATAGCCCATGTTCCACTCCTTATGGATGGCGCCAACATAACGTCGGCGCAGTGAATCGGCGTGCTCAGCTGGCAATCGCCCGCACGGGTTCGACCTCGGTACTCTCGGGTTCATATTTGCGCATCAGATGATCCACCACCTTGCGCTGGAATTGGCCATTGAGCTTGTAGAAGCGGAAATAGACAAACAGGGTCAGAGCAAAGAACACCGCAGGTAGTCCGACCATGATGAACTGCATGCCCAGCAGGGTTTCGGCACTTTGTACCGCATTGGGGACATAGCCGATCAGGGTCAGAATGATGCCGATAAAGAAGCCGGCAAAGGCCGAACCTGCCTTGACCACCATGGTTTGCACCGAGTAGGCGATGCTCTCGTTGCGGGTGCCCAGCTTGTACTCACCGTAATCGACCGTGTCAGCGACCATGATCACCTGCAACACCCAGAACAGGGCAGTGCCGATATTGAGCAGGATGCCGGAGAGCGCGATCAGCGGCACGTTCTGGGTATCGTACAGACCGACATAGAGCAGGGTCAGACAGCTCAGGATCGGGCTGAGGGAGGCGAGAGCCCACAATACCCGGCGCGAGATAAAGCCAACCAGACGGGGGAAGACCATCAGGGTGATCAGATTCGCCACACCGGAATACATCATGTAGCTGGGGAAGAGATCTTCACGCCCGATGACATAGGTGAAGTAGTAGATGGCAAAGGCGGTGATGATGTTGTTCGCCACGTTATAGCAAAGGGCCATAAACAGCACGCTGGAGAGCTGATCGTTGCGGAAGATAAGCTTGACCGAATCGATGATGGTGGTGCGCTCGGGGCCAACCGCCCCGGGAGCGACTGCCGAGCTGTAACGCTCCTTCACATTGCGCAGAGTGACGATGGTCGAGACCACGAAAAAGGCGATGAGGATAAAGGTGAACATCAGAAAACCGTGGGCCTTGTCTCCCTGCCCGAAGTAATCCACCACCTTGAGTCCGATGGCACCGGTAATCAGCCAGGCCAGACTGGCAAAAAAGCGGGGATAGGGAACCAGCTCCTCACGCTCGCGCTTGTCGAGAGTCAGGGTGGGCACCAGCGACCAGAAGGGAATATCCATCAGGGTATAGGTCATGCCCCACAGGATGTAGGTCACCGCCACATAGGCAATCAGGGCCGGCCCTTCGAAGTAGTGGGCACAGAATACCATCACCAGCGCGATGGAGTTGACCACAGTCCCGGTCAGGATCCAGGGTTTGAACTTGCCCCAACGGGATCGGGTGTTATCAACAATCCACCCCATGATGGGGTCATTGACCGCATCCCAGATCCGGGCGACGAGAAAGATGGTACCGACCGCCGCAGCCGATACCCCCACCACATCCGTGTAGTAGAACATCAGATACATGTAGACGATGCCGATGGCAAAATCCTTGCCGAAGGCCCCGAAGCCATAGCTCAACTTGGTTTTCAGCGAGACGCTCATGGTTTATCTCCTTGGGGGTTAAGCCCCCCGCAGGGGGCTCTTGCTCAGCCGTGAATCCACTCCGGCAACCAGCCGCGGTGGGCTTCAATCAGTTCGTCGATCAGGGCGTAGATCTCATCCAGGCCAAGCACTGCCGCTGTGTGGGGATCGAGCAGGGCTGCATGGTAGATGCTTTCCCGCTTGCGCTCGGTAATCGCCTCGGTGACCAGCGCCTGCACGTTGATGTTGGTGCTCATCAGGGCTGCCAGATGGGTTGGCAAGCGGCCGATGGCGGTGGGCTGGATGCCGTTGGCATCGACCAGACAGGGCACCTCCACACAGCAGCCATCCGGTAGGTTGGTGATGAGGCCGTCGTTTCTGACGTTGCCATAGATGACGCTGGGCTCACCGCTCCAGAGCGAGTTGATGATGACACTCGCATACTCGTTCGATTCGGGCACCTCGACCCGTTCGGCCTGACGATAGGCAGTGAGGTCATCTTGCCAGAGAGCAATCTGCTCGACGCAGCGCTTGGGATACTCGTCGAGCGGCACCTTGTAGCGCTCGATGAGATCGGGCCGCCCCGGCTTGATAAAGTAGGGGGTGTACTCGGCGAAGTGCTCGGAAGACTCGGTGACGAAGTAGCCAAACTTCTTGAACAGCTCGTAACGCACCAGATTCTGGCAACGCTGGTTGTGGTGCAGGCCCGGCTTGGGCGCCGTCCCCGCTTCATACGCGGCCAGCAACTCGGGATAGAGATTGACGAATTCACCGCTCTCCAGCTGACGTTCAAGGGTCAGATAGAACGCCATGTGGTTGATGCCGGCGCAGCGGTAACGCAAGGTCGCCGGGTCGATGTCGAGATCGCGGGCCAGCTCGTGGGCAGTTCCCTGCACCGAGTGGCAGAGCCCCACCTGCTTGATATGAGGGAACTGTTGATACATGGCCCAAGTGTTCATCGCCATCGGGTTGACGTAGTTGAGCATGGTTGCCTCGGGGCACACCTCGCTCATCACCTCGCACACCCGCCACAGATGGGGGATTGTGCGCAGTGCCCGCATGATGCCGCCTGGCCCAAGCGTATCGGCAATGGTCTGCTCCAGACCGTGCCGCTTGCACACTTCAAAATCGGTCACGGTGCAGGGTTCATAACCGCCAATTTGGAAGGCAACAATCACGAAATTGGCGCCAGCGAGCGCGGGTTTCAGCTCGGTATGGCAGTTGAGCTGCCCCTTGGCACCGCTGGAATCCATCAGCTTGCGCACTACAATCTGGGACTCTTCCAGCCGCTGAGGATCTATGTCCATCAGGGAGATGTTGGCGTTTTTCAGGGCCGGTTTGTGAAACACATCGCCCAGGATGTTCTTCACAAAGATGGTCGACCCTGCGCCGATAAAGGTGATATTGGGAGTTCTCATGTCTATTGCTCCGATGACGGTGAAACCTGTGTGCCTACTATGCAGGGCTGGCTCCGTCAGGCGCGTCTCGCTTACAGAGGTGAGACTCCCAAAAACTCATATTTAATAGACTGGAGAGCAAGATCTTACAAAATGGGATACTTGTCTGCGAATGCGGGAGAGCGCTGTATCCAGTTCGTTAGCAAGGCTCACACAACCCCCAACTGCTCAATCACACCGCTTGTTCCAGCAGCAGGCATTCGTCAGCATCTTCGCTCAACTTGACCAGACGGCTGCGAACCAACCCCAGCTTGGCCAACAGGCCGATGGAACGCTCGTTGCCCGGCGTAACGATGGCAATCACCTGCCCGATCCCCAACCGGCTTTTGCCATCGGCGATGGCTGCCTGCGCGGCTTCAATGGCGTAACCATGACCGCGATACAGCGGCAGGAAGGCGTAGCCAATATCTTCACGGGGCAAGCTGTCGCGCTTGATAAGGCCGCAGATACCGAGGCTGGCACCATCTTCCCTGCGCTCGACCAGATAGAGGCCATGGCCGTGACGGGCATAGCTCACCGCTGGCCCCTGCTGGATATATTCCTGTGCCTGTTCGAGTGTGCGAATTCCCCGATCGCCGATGTAACGATGGAAATCGGCATCATTGAGCAGTTCGAGAATGAAGGGGGCATCGGCGATGGTCAGTTCACGCAAAACAAGGCGGGGGGAGGTAATCATGGCAAGGGATCTCTCAAAACAGGCGAAGTTAGCAGAGTGCCCCCTCGGCAACCGGCTGACAAGTAATAGCGGGCTCACGGCCATGAAAAGGGGGCCAACCTCGGCCCCTTTTTACGATGTCACACAGCGGTCGCAGAGCGATCAGGCAGCCAGCAACCCGGCATAGCCATTACCCTGCTCGCGCAGCGCAGTGAACTGGGCAGCGCAATCGGCCCAAGAGAGCCCCAGCGTCTCCGCTACCTTGGCAGGCCACTCGGGTGGCGCTTCTTCACCCACGTCAGATTGAGCTGCCAGCACGATCGCCAGATGGATCAACCCGGCCTCGGCGGAGAACTCCTTGGCCAGCATGGGGTTGTAGTGATACTCCACCGCGTTGCTGATGGTCTCGGGGAACTTCCAGTATCGCGCCATGGCGGCACCGACCTGGGCATAGTTGAAGCCGACCACCAGCTCTTCCGCCTTGGCCCGCCCCTTGTGCAACTCCAGATCGTGAATGTGGTGGACGGTGTTTTCCGGCAGCCCCACATGCATCACCAGTCGGCCAAGGTCATAGAGCAGGGCGCAGGTAAAGACCTCATCCCCCTTCATTTCCTTCTTCACCGCCAGACGACGCGCCAGCTCCGCCACGTTGAACACGCAGCCCCAGAAATGTTTGAGATCAATGCCGGGCACCGCAGTGACCGATTCGGTCAGCCCGCAGGCCAGCACCATGTTGCGCACCATCGCCAGTCCAAGCCGCACCGCAGCTTCATTGACGGTACCGATCTGGCGACTGCTGCCGAACTTGGCCGAGTTGGCCAAACGCAACAGCTTGGCGGAGATGACAGGATCCTTGTTGATCAGTTTGCTGATCTTGAGCAGGTCCGGATCCTTTTCATTGAAGGTCTGGATCAAATCGCGCATCACTTCCGGGATCTGGGGCAGTAGCTTGGGCTCAGCCAGCAGGGAATCTATCGTGGGCATAGGCGTGTCCATCCATGTTATCTGTGTTCCAACCTGTTTGCCGCGGCAAACTCCCGTTAATTATGGGTAACAAATGGACGTCCCATCGGATTGTTTATGTGGATGGTAAACGGGAGCCGCTCTGCTTCGGGTTATACTGCGCTCCTTACTCACTGATGCGAAAAACCAATGAACGACACTCAGGAATTTTTTGACGAAGACGCGCTGCTGGAGATGGTGGAGAACCAGCTCAACGACGGTCACCCGCCCCACGTGAAGGCTACCTTGATGAGACTGGTGATGAAGGGCACCCCGCGGGAAGAGGCACTGCAATATATCGCCTGCGCCCTAGGTGCCGAGCTGATGGCGATGGAGGCCGATCAGGGCCCCTTCAATCTGACCCGCTATGGCGAGTTCCTCGACAGCCTGCCCGAGATGCCCTGGGCAGACGACTGACCCGAGCTTGATGACGGGTGCACAAAGGGCGTGTGCCGATGGCCCCGCCCTTTTTCATCCGCTGAATACCAAGTGATCAGAACTGGGAGTTGATAATCACCTCTTCCCCCAGCGCTCCCGCCAGCGGCAGTGGTCGATAGGTAGAGTTGGCCGAGCGCAGCAGACGAATGCCACGAATGCCGATCTCCTGCGCCGCCTTGATGTCGCCATCGGCATCGCCGTAGAAGATCTTCATCTGCTTCTCCTTGAGCCACTGCACCTTGGTATTCTGCCCCGGCTGGTCGCCGGCAAAGATCACCGGATTGAGCTGATCGGCCGGAATATTCATAGTCTGCTGCAGGGTCTTGCTCACCGTCTCGGTCTTGGTGGCCGAACGACCGGTGACGAAATAGATGTGATCGCCGCGCTTGAGGTGCATGGCGATGAGCGCCTTGCCTACCTCTTTCGGCACGCTGAATTCATCCCAACCGTTGTTCATCTTCTCCCAGAAGGCCGGGTTCTTCAGGTAGCTCTCGTCGTTGGGAGAGAACTCCTGCTTGCCACGATAGAACCCCGGACTGGAGAAGAGCAGGGTGTCATCGATATCAAAGCCGACGGCCATCGGCGGCAATCCATCCAGACTCTTGGCTATCTGCTCCACCGAGACCCAGTGGATGGGGGCCTGCTGGGCCAGCGTGACGGTGGTGACACCGGCGGGGATTGGCTGAACGGTAGCGGCTTGACCCGCGACTGCAGGCAGAGAGAGGGCGGCAGCCAGCAAGGAGGCAAGCAGCGCCGGACGAGAGACGTGTTTCATAAGGCAGGTTGTCATCTTGAATCAAAAGAGGGGGCCAATAGTGCCCCCATCCCGCCTCTCAAATCTGTGAATGCTCCTGCAAAAGGGAGCATTTGGCGCCCGATAATTAATCTGCGATTGGCAGCAGATCGGTAAAGACAAAGCCATCGCGCACCACTGTCTCGCCAACCCGGATCCCGAGCGGGCGCGAAAACATGGGGCCGTCGTAGGCCAGGGTGTGAAACTCGCCGTTCTCGCCACAAGGGTCAACACCCTCGGGCAGAGCGGCCAGCAGTGCCTCGTCAAACTCATGGCCTCCCAGCGCACCATCCAGCTTTTTCGGATCCAGGGTGCTGATCCTCGCCTTCAACCCCGCCGCCATCATCTGTTGCGCCAGCTCCCGGGTGTTGCTGCCCCAGAGCGGGAAGAGCGGCTCGATGCCGGTACCGGCCAGCTGTTTCTCCCGGTAGGCTCGCACATCCTCAAGGAAGAGATCGCCAAACGCCATATGGCGGATCCCCTGCGCGACCACATCGGCGATGAAGCCGGTCATGATGCGGGCATAATCTTCGTTGCTGCAGGGCCAGGGCAGATCGATAGTGATGAGGGGCAGACCGACACAGGCGGCCTGCTCGGTCAACAGCTGCTTGCGCACCCCGTGCATCGCCACCCGTTCGAACTCCTGATTGAGGGTGGTGAACAGCCCTACTACCTCGATGGCTGGATCTTGCCGCAGCTGATGCAGTGCCCACGCACAATCCTTGCCGCTGCTCCATGAGAGCAGTACCCGTTTCTTTTCCATCAATCCTCCGTCGCGGGGCGCTCCGGGTTTCCCAAAGGCTGCCCCAAAAAGATGCAAGACAGTGTTGCGAATTGCGCGATTTACATGCAAGAGGCGAGCAGCATACTCTCAATCACCTGTATATGCCCCTTGCCCGGGCTGAACAATAACTAAAAAAACGATGTGAAACATAAGGATATGACGACAGTGACACAACAGTACGATCACGCCCGCCCCCTCAACCGGCAGGACTACAAAACTCTGGGACTGGCGGCCCTCGGCGGTGCGCTGGAGTTTTACGACTTCATCATCTTCGTCTTCTTCGCCGTGGTCATCGGTGAACTCTTCTTCCCGGCCGACATTCCGGAGTGGCTGCGCCAGTTCCAGACCTTCGGCATCTTCGCCGCCGGCTATCTGGCTCGTCCGCTCGGCGGCATCATCATGGCCCACTTTGGCGACCTCATCGGTCGCAAGCGGATGTTCACCCTCAGCATCATCATGATGGCGCTGCCCACCCTGCTGATCGGTCTGCTGCCAACCTATGCGGTGCTCGGTATCGCCGCACCGCTGCTGTTGCTGCTGTTGCGGATCCTGCAGGGCGCCGCCATCGGTGGTGAAGTGCCGGGTGCCTGGGTCTTCGTGGCGGAACACGTGCCCGCCCGCCGGGTCGGTGTCGCCTGCGGCACGCTCACGGCGGGATTGACGGCCGGCATCCTGCTCGGCTCTCTGGTAGCCACAGCCATCAACCGCGGCATGAGCCCGAGCGATGTGACCGACTGGGGCTGGCGACTGGCCTTCATCCTCGGTGGTGTGTTCGGCATCGTCGCCATGTATCTGCGCCGCTGGCTGCACGAAACCCCGGTCTTTGCCGAAATGCAGGCCAATAAAGCACTGGCCGACGAGCTTCCCCTCAAGACGGTACTGCGCAGCCACAAGAGCAGCGTAGTGGTCTCCATGCTGCTCACCTGGCTGCTCTCCGCCGGGATCGTGGTGGTGATCCTGATGACCCCCACCTACCTGCAGAAGGTCTATGGCATCACTCCGGCCGAGGCGCTGACTGCCAACTCGCTGGCCATCGTCGCCCTCACCCTTGGCTGCATTCTCTATGGCCGGGTGATCGACCTGCTGGGCAGCGGCCCCACCTTCATGCTGGGCTCCCTGCTGCTGGCAGGCTCCAGCTACGC
Organism: Aeromonas sp. HMWF016; assembly: GCF_963878195.1. Classification (NCBI taxonomy): domain Bacteria; kingdom Pseudomonadati; phylum Pseudomonadota; class Gammaproteobacteria; order Aeromonadales; family Aeromonadaceae; genus Aeromonas; species Aeromonas sp. HMWF016. The sequence goes on along the minus strand of NZ_CAWNWX010000087.1, from coordinate 80,827 downwards.
CTTCTATCACGGGATCGCCTCCGGCATGGCCCAGCTGGTGCCGCTCTATATGCTGGCAGGCTTCGCGGTCGGGATTGTCGGCGCGGTTCCCTACGTGATGGTCAATGCCTTCCCGCCAGTGGTGCGCTTCTCCGGTCTGTCGTTCTCCTACAACGTGGCCTACGCCATCTTTGGCGGGCTGACCCCCATGCTGGTTACCCTCTGGATGGCCAGCGATGTGCTGGCCCCCTCCCACTACGTGGTAAGCCTGTCGGCATTGGGTTTTGTCATCGGCTGCTGGCTCTGGCAGCAGCAACGCAACCGGCCACAGCAAGCGCCGCAAGCGGCCTGACCCGAACAACAAGCCCCGGCAGATGCCGGGGCTTTTTTGTACTGCTTATGTTCAGTTTGGCCAACATAAGATAGCCTCCCCTTGGGGCCAGCGACCCGCTCGCCCCCATGACTTTCAACTCTCTATCCGAGGCTCAAGATGTTCTTTCAGGTCGTATTTCTCGCCTTGCTGGCGCTGCTGCCCATGGTCAACCCGCCCACCACGGCCACCCTGCTGCTGGGGTTGAGCAAGGGGATGTCGCGCGAGCATGTGCGCCGTCAGGTCAACCTGGCCGCTATCTATCTGTTCTGCACCCTCTGCATCACCTTCTTTATCGGATCCTCGATCCTGGATCTGTTCGGGATCTCCATCCCGGGCTTGCGCCTGGCCGGTGGCCTCATCATCGGCTTTATCGGCTTTCGCATGCTATTCCCCGCCCCCAGCCAGCAAAGCGGGGTCGATATCAACCAGAGCATCGCCTTCGTACCGCTCACCATGCCCAGCATGTGCGGACCGGGCACCATGGCGCTGGTGATAAGCGGAGCTGCCCAGATTGCCGAGCTGCCTGACGAGTACAACCGCCTCACTATCTACGGCGCCATGGTCACTGCGTTTGCCCTGATGAGCCTGATCAGCTGGGGGGTATTGAAGCTGGCGGACCCGGTTTGCAAGATCCTTGGCGCCACCGGCATCGACGCCATGACCCGCATCATGGGTTTCCTGCTGGTCTGCATGGGTATGCAGTTCTGCATCAACGGCATCAAGGAAGTTGCGCAGGATCCGGTATTCCACGGCGGCCAGGCCGTGCAAACCGCACCGGCGCTACCGCAGGCTTCCGGCACGTTTGATCAGTTGCCGCAAAAGCCCACCAGCTCTGATTGAAAACGGTATCAAAAAGTCCCTGACGATCTGCACTGATCTTGTTCCTGATCATGTTATTGACACATGAATGAGTTAGTTTGTTTTTCATACAGACTATGTTCAGACGGATGCTGATAGGTTTGTTGATGAATACCCACTCAACTTCAGGAGAGTATGCAGATGGACAAGATGCTGACCGAAATAGGGAGCCATAGCCTGTTTCATGAGTACCTGAACGTGGTTGGGGTCACAAGCCCATCCCTCGCCAAGATCGAGCAACGTTGGGAATACAAGGAGCAGGAGCAGCTGGTGGCCAAGATCCAGATCGACAAGCAGGGCAACGCCCGCTACTTCATCGACGCCCGCGCCATATCCGTCAACTGATACCGAATAGCCCACCAGCCCCGGTCCACTGACCGGGGCTTTTTGTTGCCTGTGCTCCCCTGAATAGCAAAACCCCGGCAAGAGCCGGGGTTTGATTTCACTGTGACCAGTTTGCCGCAAGACTTACTGGGTGCCACCCACGGTGAGCTGGTCCAGTTTGAGGGTAGGCTGGCCGACACCGACCGGCACGCTCTGCCCCTCCTTGCCGCAGATACCGACCCCGCGATCCAGCGCAAGATCGCTCCCCACCATGGAGACCTGGCTCATCGCCTCCGGGCCGTTACCGATCAGGGTCGCGCCCTTGATGGGGGCGGTGATCTTGCCATCCTCGATGAGGTAGGCCTCGGAGGCGGAGAAGACGAACTTGCCGGAGGTGATATCCACCTGACCACCGCCGAAGTTGGGGGCGTAAATGCCCTTCTTCACCGAGGCGATGATCTCGGCCGGATCATACTGACCCGCCAGCATGTAGGTGTTGGTCATGCGCGGCATCGGCATGGCGGCGTAGGATTCGCGGCGACCGTTGCCGGTGAGCGGCACGCCCATCAGACGGGCATTCTGCTTGTCCTGCAGATACCCCTTGAGGATGCCGTTCTCGATCAACACGTTGTAGCCACCCGGCGTCCCCTCATCATCGATGGAGACGGAGCCGCGCCGACCCGGCAGGGTGCCATCGTCGACGATGGTGCAGTGTTTGGAGGCCACCTGCTCGCCGATGCGGCCGGCAAAGGCGGATGAGCCCTTGCGGTTGAAGTCCCCCTCCAGACCGTGACCCACCGCCTCGTGTAGCAGCACGCCGGGCCAGCCGGCGCCGAGCACCACCGGCATGGTCCCGGCCGGTGCATCGACGGCGTCGAGGTTGACCAGCGCCTGACGCACCGCTTCGCGCACATAGCCAAAGGCCCGGCTCTCCAGCCCGTCCAGTTCGAGGAACCAGTCGTAACCAAAGCGGCCACCGCCACCGGCACTGCCACGCTCGCGACGATCGCCCTTCTCGGCAATGACGGTCACCGACAAGCGCACCAGCGGGCGAATATCGGCAGCCAGGGTGCCATCGGTAGCGGCCACCAGCACCTCTTCATAGACGCCGCTGATGGAGGCCATCACCTGATTGATGGCGGGATCCAGACTTCTGGCAAACTTGTCCATCTGCTCCAGCAGAGCGATTTTCTGATGCTTGTCGAGGGTCTGCAGCGGATCCATGGCCGGATAGAGCAGGTTTGCTTCGGTGCGAGCCCATGCTTTTACCTTGCCGTGAGCACCGGCAGCGGCGATGCCGCGAGCGGCAGTCACCGACTGTTGCAGCGCCAGCAGGCTCAGCTCGTCCGAGTAGGCGAAACCGGTCTTCTCGCCGCTGACGGCGCGCACCCCGACCCCCTGATCGATGTTGTAGCTGCCATCCTTGACGATGCCATCTTCCAGCATCCAGGACTCGTGCCAGCTGCGCTGGAAGTAGAGATCGCCGAACTCCACCTGATGGCTCATCAGGCTGCCGAGCAGCTGCTGCAGGCGCCCTTCATCGAGGTCGTTCGGGGCCAACAGGGAGGCACTAACCTGGCTCAATAGACTCAATCTTCTTCTCCACTCTCGTAACGAGATGTTTTAAATCGTCTTGCCGACGGGTTGGCAACAAGCCACACCATCACAACAAACGGGCATGGGTCAGCACTGGCATGGTGCGTTTCAATTCATCGATAAGCCCAGGCTCCATCTTCGCCAGCACGGTGCCGCACCCGGACTCTTTGCTCGCCAGCACCCGACCCCAGGGGTCGATCACCATGCTGTGGCCCCAGGTCTGGCGCCCTGTCTCGTGAGTACCACCCTGATTGGCGGCCACCACATAGCACTGGTTTTCGATGGCGCGGGCTCGCAGCAGCGGCTCCCAGTGTGCCTCGCCGGTCACGGCGGTAAAGGCGGCAGGCACCAGCAGCACGCGGGCACCAGCTCGGGCCAACTGGCGGTAGAGCTCGGGAAAGCGCAGATCATAACAGATCGAGAGGCCAAGGGGACCAAAGGGAGAGTCCACCAGCACTGGCGACTCGCCGGGGCTGAAGGTCTCCGACTCCCGGTAACGACCATGATTGTCCGCCACATCCACGTCGAACAGGTGGATCTTGTGGTAGTGGCCCTTGCGCTCGCCGCTTGGGTCAAACACCAGCGAGCTGGTGTGGATATGGTCGGAACCGGCGATGGTGGTCGGCATAGCCCCGGCCACCAGCCAGATGCCATAATCGCGGGCCCATTCAGCCAGTTGCTGCTGGATGGGCGCGGCTTCGCTCAGCTCGGGACTGGGGTCGGGGCCAATCGCCTCGGCGCCATCCAGATAGCCCTGCCGCTCGCCAAACAGGGCAAAGTTCTCAGGCAACAGCACCAGCAGTGGCCGCTCTTTGGGCAAGGCCGCCAGCTCGACGGCGATCTGCTCCCGGTTATCCTGCCAGTTGCGGCCCGATACCAGCTGTATTGCGGCTAACCACATGACTCTCTCCTTGTCCGCGTTAATCGCGATCCACAATATTCGGGTCTTTATCCATCTCGGCCAACAGCTTGCGAAGATGATGTCTGACCAGACCACGCTGGCCCCGTTCCGCCCATTTGAGGCAATCGAACAACTCCCACACCAGCCCATCCCCTTCGGCCATATAGGCAGGAAAGTCCCAATGGCTTGGGGCAGGGCCAGAAACCTCAAGCGCACCAAGGGTGGAAGTTTTATCGAACAATGGCAAATAAGGTTTGGCAAGAGGGAACTCAGCCCCCCGATCAAGGATATGGATCTCTATGCTGGACATGTCGAGGAAGATGAACCGCCAGTATGAACAGACCTCTTCATGTCTTCCTTGCCAGCAGTGAAAGACTGCCCGTTCAGCCACAATGGAACGTACAAGCGCCTCCCCCTGTTTATGAAATCCCGGCTCGGCCAGCAACAAGACATCGACATCGGACACCCGGTCTGCTTTGCCCTTTGCAAGCGACCCGACCACTACCCCGGCATCAATCGCAGGATGGGCTTTGCCATGTTCCACGACGGCCTGCAACAACGCGAATTGAAGCGGTGGAATCTTGCCCCAGCGCTCATCCTCCATCATGACGGAACCCCGACAGCAACCGCATCCCCGGGTTGCAGGGTGTAATCCAGCACTATGATGCGCTCCAGCACCGGGCGGAAGATGGCCTTGAGGGAATCATGATCAGGGTGGGGCAGATAGCGCTGGCGGGCCGCTTCGTCGGCGAAGGTCATCAGCACACTATGAGTAAACCCCTCGGCCCGCCCCTCCGGGCTGTCATCACGGCCCCACTCGACGGCGGTCACGCCGCTGACCTGATGGGGAATGGCCAGAAAGGCGGCTCGCACAGCCTCGATCTGGTCAGGCAAAGTGCCTTGTTTGAAGGCGATCAGCAGGATATGTCGGATCATGGCTCACTCCTTGTGATGGTGCAGGTCAGGGCGGGTTCGGGCTACCCGGTTGCGGATTCAGAAGAAATGGAGTGCTCTCGGCCGCCGGCAGCTTGGGCGCCACGGCATCGACCGCCTCTTTCTGCTGCTGGTTGAGCTTGATACGAGCGCGATCCCGGCCAGCTTCGATCAGCTTGGGATCATCGAGCGGGCCCGAGATGCGAAAATCGATGCGGGTCACCACGTCCACCACCGGCTCCAGCAGCTTGGAGAGGGCCAGCACATAAAGGCCGGTCACCGGCGTGATGGAGAAAGCGGCCACGACCGGCAGGGTGCCCCCCAGATTGGGGGAGAAGCTCAGCTCGTAATCGAGCCGCCAGCGCACCAGATCGGCAATCCCCTCGCCGCGCAGATTGCCGGCGGCCCCTTTCATGAAGAAGTCCTGGTTATCTACTACCCCCTGCTTGATCTTGGCAGAGGCAGACATGGATTCGAAGTAGAAGCCCTTGTCGAACACATCGCGAAAATCGAGGCGCAACTTGCGCAGCAGGGAGTCGAGGCTGAGCAGGGAGAGCAGCCGTGCCCCCTTGTCGTTAACCTCGCGCAGGGTGCCGCCTTCCAACTGATAGTTGGCACTGCCCCCCAGCGTTGGCAGGTTCGGGCGGTAGGGCACATCCAGCCAGTTAAGGTCAAAGGCGAGGGAGCCGGGCGCATCACCGATGGGCGAGGTGTAGCCGAGCCGCTTGAGCAGCAGCTCGCTGTTCTTGCTGGTCAGCTTGCCACGGGCCCGGGTCTCCATCCGGTTGCCATCAGCCAGCCAGTCGACGCTGCCGGTGAGCTGGCTGCCCGCCAGCCGGATATCCAGATCCTTGAGGGTCACCTTGTTGGCGCCCGGCAGCAGCTCGCCTTTCACTTCGCCAAGCGGCAACTCGCCAAAACGGCAATCGACGCAGCTCACCTTCAACCAGGGGATGGACGCCATGATGGCGTTATCCTGTTTGGCATCGGGATCCGGGCTCAACTCTTCGCTCTTGCCGGACCAGTAGATACGGGCAAACTTGGCGTCGACCGGGCGGTTGGCCACCACAGGAATGCGGATCACCCCCATCACATCGGGACTGTCGAGCATCACCTCGGTCGCCTGATTGACCGGCCCCACCGTGAAGTGGGTCGCCTTGATGGTGGCGCTGCCGATATTCGCCCGCGCCAGCCGGCCATCCACCCACCACTCCTGCGGCAGGAAAGAGGGGCCAACCACGGCAGTACCGGTCGGCACATTGCCGGAGGGCAGCCACTGCTTGAGTCGGGCCAGCCAGCCGCCGACATCGGCCTCCTGCTGGTTGATGGCGAGCAGCATGGGAACATCGCGCAGTACCCGCGCGCCCGGCTGACCCACATCGACCCGCACCCGGCTCAGATAGGGCACACCTTCGCCGTAAACCAATCTGGTTTGCATATCGACATCCGCCCCCAGCACGGCGCGAATATCGGCACTGCCATCCCGGCCACGAGCGATCACGGTGAGCGGCAGGCGACTGCCACTGCTCTTGGCCAGTGGCGAAGGGAGATCGAGCGCTATCCCCTGCAGAGTGGAGTCGAGACCCAGCTGGAAGCTGAACGGCTTGTCATCGGGCAACGTCAGACCCAGCTTGCCGCCCCAGTTGCTGCGGCCGTTGAGGATGCCATATGAGGAGATGGCAGCGGGCTGGCGGCGGCTATCCCACTGGCCTTTGAAATCGAGGTCGACCTGATAGCGGTCAGGGTGCTGGCGCCCCTGATAGTTGAGGGTGAGCGGCTGATTCCACAGAGTCGCCTTGAGGTTGCTGAAGCGGGTCTGCTCGTTGTCATATTCGAGCCGCCCCTGCACCTTCTCCAGCGGCAGGTCCAGACTGGCGACCCGCACCCTGTTGTTGTTGAAGGTGGCATCGCCGCTCGCCTTCACCTCGCTCTCGCCGTCGAGGGGGATATCGAGCTTGAGCGCCCCCTTGAGCGGGCCACGCACCTCGATCTCCTCCAGCGCCTGCCCCACCGAACTGCCCAACGGGGAGTCCTGCAGATAGTCGCTGATGGCCTTGCCCTCCCCCTGCACCTGCGCATCCACATAGAGATGGCCGCCAGGAGCAAGATCCGGGATCCAGGCATGCACCGAATCGGAGCTCGCCTTGCCCAGTTTGGTCGAGCGGCTGCGCATATCGAGGCTGGCATTCTGGAATAGCAGATCGATCTGCAGGTCGGTAAGTGGTTGCCAACCGGGGAAGAATTCGTAGGTCGCCTGCTCCAGCGGCACCGCCACCTGGAAGATGCCCTCACCCTTCTCGTAGGGGAAATCCCTGAACTCGCCATACCAGAGCAGGTCGGCCCCTTTGGCTTTGCCCCCCTTGATGGCACCACTGAGGTAATCAACCAGCTCCTTGTCCATCACCTGCAGCGGGAAGTAGCGATAGGCATGACCCGCATTCTTTACATCGATGCGGCCGGTCAGCGCGAGGAAAGGGTGCTCGAACAGATCGAGGCGAAAGCGGCTGGCCAGGGTCAGATCCGGGTTATCCAGCGCGATATCCTGCCCGTAGATCACCCAGCCCTGTGTTTCACGCCACCAGTCGAGACGGGCCGAGAAGCTGTCGACCGGGATCGGCTCCTTGAAGTGGCGGGCCGGATCCAGCGTGTCCTTGGCCAGCGCCAGTCTGGCACTGCCTCCCGTTGGGGTCAGCCAGAACTCGCCGTTGAGATCCTGCATCCCGGGTACATCCTGCCACGCCTTGAGACGCACCTTGCTGAAGCGACCGCTGAGGGAGAGATCCTGCCAGTCTGCCTTGGCCAGCAGCGTCAGATCCTGCACCGAGCCCTGCGGATTGGTCTGGCGCAGGGTCTCGCAGAGCGTCGGGTAGAGGGCCGAGACCAGCTGACTCATCTGGGTGATCTTGTCGAACTCAATGCTGGGCAGATAGCCCTGCACCCGATCCCCGATCCGCTCCAGCTGCAGGCGGCTCTGCAACCAGGGTTTGCCATCCAGCTTGAAGGTGACGTTATGGCTCGCCAGTTGCCAGTCGGTGCCGTCGCGGCGCAGCTGGATCTTGCCGCCATCGAGGCCGAAACGGTGCATATCCCCTTTCTTGGGATCCTTCCAAATCAGGTAGTTGGATCCGAATGCCAGCAGGGTATTGCCCAGCTGACCGTTGGCGAAATCGCTCCAGAGCTGAAAGTCGAGCAGACCGGTGATGGCCGGCTCGCCAGCGTGGATCCGCGCAAGCATGGGGCTGATATCGAGGCGGTTGGCGCCAAGATAGAGCTGCCCCTTGAGGCGATCAAGACGCGCTTCAGGCGCTTCAACATCGAGGATCAGGTCGAGGGTACTCTCACCCACCCCGTTGATGAGATAGGCCTTGCCTACCCCCTGATGGCGTTTGCCGCGGTTCTGCCAGCGCAGATGGGCAATGTCGAGTGCCCGCATGTCGCCCAGCGCCGTGGTGACGCTGAGGCGGGTATCGTGCACATCGAAGGTGGAGAGCTGGGTCAGCAGAAAGCGCAGCAGGGCACCCTGCTGGGGGTCACCAGCGGGGCTGTCGTCAGCCGGCTGACTGAAATCGAGGGTGATGTCACCATCGCTCAGGATCAGCTCGCCAAAGACCGGTTTGAGCTGGTTGAGCGTGCGCCAGAAGTCGAGATGAACCCAGGCCTTGCCGAGCTTGATGGTATAGCGCTTGGAGTCGGGGGCGACGGCGAGCTGTTGCAGCTCGAGGGCCGGGCCGGACTGTGTCCAGCTCAGTCCAATCTGATCGACGCTGACCTTGATTTGCGAATCGCCGAGCAGAGAGTTGATAAGGCTCTCCCGGTACTGATTCAGCAAAGGGCCTCCGACCCGTACCAGCGTGACCAACATGGCCAGCAGTACGAACAGAACCCCCAGGGCCAACCAGCCCCGACTCAGCCAGCGATAGACCAATTACATCATCACCACGTCGAACTGCTCCTGACCGCAGAGGGGTTCGCTCACCACCCGCACCTGCTTGCCGATGAATACTTCCAGCTCCGCCAGACTGTGGGACTCCTCGCCATGGAGGTAATCGGCCACCGCAGGCGCGGCGTAGACGGTGAACTGATCCGCATCGTAGGCGCGATTGACCCGGATGATCTCCCGCAGGATCTCGAAGCAGACCGACTCCACCGTCTTGACCCGGCCGCGCCCCTTGCATTCGGGGCACTCGGAGCAGAGCACATGCTCCAGACTCTCGCGGGTACGCTTGCGGGTCATCTCCACCAGACCGAGCTGGGAGAAGCCGTTGACGTTGGTCTTGGCACGATCCTTTGACAGCGCCTGCTCCAGACTGTGCAGTACCCGGCGGCGGTGATCCTCGGACTGCATATCGATGAAGTCGATGATGATGATGCCGCCAAGATTGCGCAGGCGCAGGTGACGGGCGATGGCCGCCGTCGCCTCGACGTTGGTGTTGAAGATGGTCTCTTCCAGATTGCGATGGCCGACAAAGGCGCCGGTGTTGATATCCACCGTGGTCATGGCTTCGGTCTGGTCGATGATGAGGTAGCCGCCGGATTTCAGCTCCACCTTGCGCTCCAGCGCCCGCTGGATCTCGTTCTCCACGTCGTAAAGATCGAAGATGGGCGACTCGCCGGGGTAGTACTCCAGCTTGCTGGCCAGCTCCGGCACGTACTCTTCGGTGAAGCGCTTGAGCTGATCGAAGCTCTGACGGGAGTCAACGCGGATCTTGTCGAGCTCGGCACCAACAAAGTCGCGCACCACCCGAAATGCCAGACTGGGATCCTCGTAGAGGATCTTGCAGGGAGGATACTTCTGCTTGCGCTCGAGGATCTTGCGCCACAGCCGTTTCAGGAAGGCGGCATCCTGCTCCAGCTCCTGCTCCCCCACCCCTTCGGCAGCGGTGCGGATGATGTAGCCGCCCAGTTCATCCACATAACCGGCCACGGTGCGCTTGAGACGCTCGCGCTCTGCTTCGGACTCGATACGCTGGGAGACGCCGACATGGGCACTGCCCGGCATAAAGACCAGATAGCGGGATGGCAGGGTGATGTCGGTGGTGAGACGGGCCCCCTTGGTACCCAGCGGATCTTTCACCACCTGCACCATGATGTCCTGCCCCTGACGCACCAGCTCGGCGATGTTGCCGACCTGGAACTGCTCCTTCTCCTTCACCGCCACACACTCGGTGTGGGGGACGATATCGGAGGCATGCAAAAAGGCCGCCTTGTCCATGCCGATATCGACGAAGGCCGCCTGCATGCCCGGGAGTACCCGGCTGATCTTGCCTTTGTAGATGTTGCCGACAATGCCGCGCTTGGCCTGACGCTCTACGTGCACTTCCTGCAGCAGACCATTTTCGACCAGGGCGACCCGGGTTTCGGAGGGGGTAACGTTAACCAGCAGTTCTACCGACATAAGTAACCTTGCCTGTTCCAGTTTTGAATTCTTATACAGCCAATCCGGTACAACGCGCGCAAGGACGAACGCAGCAGCACAGCTGACGGGAAATTACCTGGGCTGTTCCAGATGATGCTTGATCAGCAGATCCGTTTCCAGCAGGGGCAGGCCAACCACGGCGCTGTAGCTCCCCTCGATACGGCTGACGAACTTGCCAGCAATACCCTGAATGCCGTAGGCTCCGGCCTTGTCACAGGGCTCACCGGTCTGCCAGTAGGCCTCGATTTCGGCCTCGTCCAGCTTGCGAAATGCCACGTTGGTGGTGACCAGTCGCACGTCACAACGATCCTTGCTGGCCAGCGCCACCGCCGTCATCACCTGATGCACCTTGCCGGAGAGCGCCTCCAGCATGTCTTTGGCATCGAGCAGATCGGAAGGTTTCTCCAGCACTCTGTCGCCCAGCACCACTATGGTGTCGGCGCCCAGCACCGGCAATGCGTCAGGTGCGATAGCCACACCGGCCATCGCCTTGTCGCGGGCGAGGCGGCAGACGTAATCCTGCGCCTTTTCGCCCTCTTCCCGCTGCTCGGGCACATCGAGTTTCAACACCTCGAAACGGTAGCCAAGCTGGGTCAGCAGTTCGCGACGGCGGGGGGAACCCGACGCAAGATAGAGTTGCAGTTCGTTGTTTTTGCTCATATTTACCTGATATTGAAGCGGCGCCGCACTTTGCGCAACACCAGAAACACCCAGGGCCATATTAGCATCGTCGTCAACGTCGACCAAAAGTAGGCGAAGTTGAGGCTGGCACGGCTAAACAGGTGCTCGGCCCAGAAGACCGTCAGTTTGCCCACCAGCGAGAGGCAGCCGATGATCAGCGCCTGCTGCCAGAGGGAGAAGTTGCGGATCTTCTGGAACTGGAAGGCCGCCAGATAGGTGGTGATGGCCATCGCCATGGCGCGCACGCCGAGGGTGCTGCCAAGCAGCACATCCAGCAGCAGACCGGCCACCCAGGCGGTGCCAACGTTGGTCCGGTGCGGCAGCGCCAGCGCCCAGTAGATGAGCACCATGGCCAGCCAGTCCGGACGGAATGGATCAAATTCAAAGGGAAGCGGCAGGATCGACAGGCTTAAAGCCAGCAGGATCGAGATCCAGATCCAGATCCTGCCACTGGCGGGTTGCAGCATCAGCGAGTGGCTCCTGCGGCGGACGCAGCGGCAGCGGGGGCCGGGCGTTCGCCATCCTTGTCATTTACCTCGGGCTTCTTGTCGGTCCACAGCAGCAGCAGATAGCGCAACCGATCCAGCTCGACCAGCGGTTTGGCCTCGATCTGGGCGAAGGGCTTGCCCTCCACATACTCGGAGCGGGTCACAGTCGCCACCGGATAGCCTTCCGGGAAGCGGCCGCCAAGACCGGAGGTGACCAGCAGATCACCCACCTGAATATCGGTGTTGCGCGGCAGGTTGCGCAGTTCCAGCTTGTCGAGCTCGCCACTGCCGGAAGCGATGGCGCGCAAATCGTTGCGCAGCACCCGCACCGGAATGCCGTGGCTGGAATCGGTGATCAGCAGCACGCGACTGGTGGTGGAGCCCACATGGAGCACCTGACCAATCACACCCTGATCGTTGATCACTGCCTGACCGTTGTAGACGCCATCCAGCGCCCCCTTGTTGATCAGCACCTGATGGCTGAAGGGGTCGGAGTCCACCGATAGCAGCTCGGCCACCATCTTGCGGGACTCTTTGTGTACCGGCGAACCGAGCAGCTCACGCAGCCGCTGGTTCTCGTGCTCCAGCTGATCCATTTTGAGCAGGCGGGCACGCAGGGTGAACAGTTGTTGCTCCTGCTGCTTGGTCTGCTCGATGAGATCGGCGCGGGTCTGCACCTGGGTCGACATGGTGTCGAGCAAGGTGCCGGGCGCATTGGCCATGTACTGCAACGGACTGACTAACGAACTGAGGTAGACGCGGACGTGGCTGAACACACCGAAGCGAGAATCCGCGACGATGGCAGCAATGGAGATGATGACGGCGAGAAACAACCGTAACTGAAGCGAAGGGCCTCTACCAAAAATGGGTTTCATGGGTCGTCAAAAAAGAGCCGGCACGCTGGCCGGCTTTGGGTCTTATTCGTAGTGGAACAGATCGCCACCGTGCATATCGATCAGCTCCAGCGCCTTGCCGCCGCCACGGGCCACACAGGTGAGGGGATCTTCGGCAACGACGACGGGGATACCGGTCTCTTCCATCAGCAGACGGTCGATATCTTTCAGCAGCGCACCACCACCGGTCAGCACCATGCCGCGCTCGGAGATGTCGGAAGCCAGTTCCGGCGGAGACTGTTCCAGCGCCACCATCACGGCAGCCACGATACCGGACAGCGGCTCTTGCAGCGCTTCCAGGATCTCGTTGGAGTTGAGGGTAAAGCTGCGCGGCACACCTTCAGCCAGGTTGCGACCACGGACTTCGATCTCGCGCACCTCTTCGCCCGGGTAGGCGGAGCCGATCTCGTGCTTGATGCGCTCGGCAGTAGCTTCACCGATCAGGCTGCCGTAGTTGCGACGAACGTAGCTGATGATCGCTTCATCAAACTTGTCGCCACCTATACGGACAGACTGGGAGTAAACCACACCGTTCAGGGAGATGATGGCCACTTCGGTAGTACCACCACCGATATCAACCACCATGGAACCGGTCGCTTCGGATACCGGCAGACCGGCACCGATGGCAGCAGCCATAGGCTCGTCGATCAGGTAAACCTCGCGGGCACCGGCACCCAGAGCGGATTCCTTGATGGCGCGACGCTCAACCTGAGTGGAGCCACACGGTACACACACCAGCACTCGCGGGCTGGGGCGGAAATAGTTGTTGTCGTGAACCTGCTTGATGAAGTGCTGCAGCATCTTCTCGGTCACGTAAAAATCGGCAATCACGCCGTCTTTCATCGGGCGGATCGCGGAGATGTTGCCCGGGGTACGGCCCAGCATCTGCTTGGCGGCATGACCGACAGCAGCGACCGATTTGGCGTTCCCGCGCTCTTGGCGAATGGCGACAACTGAGGGTTCGTTAAGGACGATCCCTTGATCTTTTACATAGATCAGGGTGTTGGCAGTTCCCAAATCGATCGACAGATCGTTGGAAAAGACGCCTCTGAGCTTTTTGAACATGGCTACGGGAAATCCTAAGAATTTGGAGGTGCAGAAAACCGGCTAACTTTACCAATGCCCACCCCAATGGGCAAGCGCTCAAACTGTCGCCAATCAATCAAACGCGACAAAAGTGCGAGTCATTACTCACTTGCTCAGGCTTGCCAGCCCTCATAAACAGGGTGTTGGGGGGAGAAGATACGCCTCACCCCCTGTTGTGACACCTCAGCGCAATATTTCGCGCCGATAGATAATTCTGTCATTACCGCGGGTCGAACCAAAGATGGCCTCACCTTGCAGGGTCAGCGGATCGGAGAGCCAGAGCGGTGACGACGGTTGTTTCGCCAGATCGACCTTGTAGGGGATCCGCACCGAAATATCGGGTTTGGCAAACTGGAACAGGATCTCGCCATCCTTGGCCATGGCAGACATGGCGCCCGGGGCCGAACTGCCCAACCCCAGCTTGATGGTACGCCCGGTTCCCAGATTGAGATTGCTGGTTGCCGCATCAAACGAGTGGCTTGGATTGAGGAACGCAATCCCCTGACTGGCAAGGGAGAGCTGGGTGCACTGATCCAGCTTGTTTAACACCCAGTTGCCCGCTTCGTAATATTGCATCTGCAGCGGAATGGCCAACGGTGCCGAGGCAAGACCCGCTCCTGTCCCCGCCATCAGCCGGCCAAAATAGGTCTGCATTGGCACGCTGTCGATCAATCTTGCGTTGCAAGCCGCCCCGCTACAATTGCCGACCACCGCATCGTTGAAGTCAGGCGTGGCGATCAGGGTATTGCCACCGTCGTTGTCGTTCATATAGAGGCCAAACAGCAGCGACTTGTAGGGGCCATCTGGCTGGGTATCAGAGAGACGGGCAAAGGCAGTGGCGCCGTTAAACGCAGCTTTACCGTTGACCCATGATGGCACCGCGAGGCTGGTCAGTCGGGTCGCCAGAGAGTTGCCGTCCTTGTTATTGGCGACGGAAATATAGGCACTGCCCTTGGCGAAAGCGCCAGTATAGTTCTGAGTCTGTCCCCCGGACTGGTTGCGAGCCCGCACATCAAGCGTCACCCCAAAAGGTTGCCCCATATAGGAGAAAGCGTTGCAGGCCGGCACGATGTCGCCACTGACCAGATTGAAGTCGCTCGGCACAAAACGCCCCAACGGCGCGCTCTGAGCTGAAGGGATGGTATAACCGAAGTAACCATTGGCCGGCGGGGTTGCTGTCATTCTGAACACCCCCACCTCGTTTACCGTCTGGTTGACGGTATTGATACTGTTGGTTGCCGCAGCATGGTTATAGGTAGCGGTTCCTACCGTAGCATTGGTACCCGGTGTTGGAGCAACCAGGCTAGTGCCAAGGGCGATACCGTTCAGCGCAAAGTTGGGAGTGGCCAGATTCCCCGTACAGATATCGTTGTCACTGCCTGACTCCCAGGCCATGGCCTGGATCTGGATCGGGAAAGTAGCCCCAGTTTTTCGGAAAACTGGGCAGTTGGCGTAATTGCCGGAACAACTACCACTGGCACTGGTGATACAGAGCCCCACCGGCCGAGCCACAAACTGATCCGATCCTGTCATGATCAGACCTGCCTCATTGCCACTACCGTCATAGCGGGCATCCAGCTGCACCTGACCGGCATCGGGATACGCGACCGTTATGGAAGATTGCCCCTGAGCATCAAAAGCGAGAGAGAGGGGGGTTGCAGCGCCCTGACTGGCACCAATCGCACTGCTGTTGACGCTGATCTGGCTGTTATAGGGGTTACTGACAGGGGTGATATAGCTGCTCCAGAACTTGACGCTCTTGGTCTGACTGGCAAACCCCGGCACACACAGCTTGGTCACATCGCTCTTTTTGACCGCCTTGATGGTCACTATCTGCGGCTGATTGGAATAGGTGTCAGGCACATCAAAGAAGAAGCCACTATCGGCAAAACTCAGGGTACAGGCCGCAGAACTGAGTGTACCGCTACCCGCTTTACAGAGTGTGGTACTGAAAGGCTTGGTCGTTGGCGAGGAGCCGGATACCCCTATGGTCACTGAACTGGCCGTATTGTTGCGCAACTGCACCGTTGTCGTGCCGCCGGTAAAAGTAACCGTATTGCCACCAATCCAACCATTGCTGGCAGAAGTGGGAGTAAGACTCAGAGTCGCGGTCACCGGGTCTGTGATTAGCGTGGTACAAGCTGGATTGGCGCACGCCTTGATCGTCACAGTTTCAGGATTGCAGGTCAGTGCCTGACCGGAGTGATAGAGCTCAAAGTGGTCAATCTGAACACCGACGGGATTGGAACGCAAGGCACAGATCTGCACATTGTCGAGTTCATGTACGTTGGTTGAACCGCCTGTGGAACCGGTGAGAGAGAGCAAGAAATCGCTTGGAACCTGAGACTGGCCGCTCAGGCTCTGGGCATTGAACCAGTCGATCAGTGTGACGTTGCCGCTACCGGTATTCCGTTCTACTTTGACCAACGACTGCCCGGTAATGCGAGAATCGATTGTAAGCTGGTACTTGTGATTGGAACCGCCATTGCCATCGACCGTCGGGCTCAGACAGTTACTGAACGTGTTGGTTGTCCCATTGTTACAGGCGCCCCTGAGATAGTTGTAACCACTGGTTCCGGAACCAGATCCCCTAATAGCTACCGACTGTCGCCGTTGCCCGACGTTAGTCGTACCGCCTTCGCCTGAGTAATTACCGAACTCGTCGAAACCAATCCCCAGCCAACCACCGGCAAACCCGGGGATACCAGGCTTGAAACCATAGCCAAGCGGGCCACCGAATGCTCCTGGCTGCGGAGTAACGGTAGCATCAGAGAGCACCACCGCCATCCCATCTGCCCCGGTTCCACCGTAGGCATAATGGTTAAAGGAGATGGTCACCAGATTGCTCGCTGCCGGAAATAGTCGCTGATAAGTCGTCGAGGTAGCCTGATCGCCTACCGCCTGGGTCAGGCGCAAACGGCCGCTGACAATTGAGGGAGTGAAGGTGCCACTGCTGGTCTTCACCACCCAGTCGCTGCTCAGGGTACCGGACGAGAAGTTATCGCTAAAACAGGTCAATGACGGGGTAAATGCCTGATCATTAATGGCACTGCTACTGGCCATGGTCAGGGAGCGGCTGGTGGCACGTCCATTGATGACCGAGGTGTTGTTCATCACCAGAGAGGCATCTGAATAGACATAGCCATTGAGCAGAGTATCGCTGTTGAGAGTGATGTCCTGATAACCGAAAAGCAGCAAGGACCCCATGCTGGAGCGATTCAAAACGGCTCCATTGAGCTGCACAGACTGATTGACGAAGATCCGTACATCCCCCTGTATCTCGATCTCGGCCCCCTGATTGAGGATCAACTGATCGACCCAGTAATCCCCGCTTGGCAGCACCAGCTTGGCGCCGCTACCCGCTTCCAGTTTCTGGATCCGATAATCGCTACGGGCAGAGGAGAAGGTAACGGTACAACTGTTATAGAGAGATAGACTGGAAAACTGGTACTGGCTCGCACTACCCAGGTTGATACTTTGCCCGGCAGTGCAAAAAGAGATGCCACCATTGCTGCCATTACCGGTTAGAAAGGAATTGGCGCCATTTGTAGAAAGGCCTTGAATAGTATTAGTTGCAATAGTGCATATTCTTCTGCTGCCATTGGCATTATCACAGCTATCAGTGGGCATGCCGGAACCTTGATTGGAATAGCAGAAATTGAGAGCGCTACCTCCAGTTCCGGTTATTTTGGTGCTGTTATTCATGGTTAAAGTGGAATAATTATTTCCCCACCAGCCACACCAACCATTACCAGCCCCACCATGTCCTTGCACAACAGCAGGAAAATAGGTGGATGTGTTGATAGTCTGAAACGCCCCGGCCGCACTACTGAATAGCCAGAAGGCTAGAATCAACCAAACCTTGCGCATCAGGGTGTACCTCCATTAAAAGCTTCCACCATCACGGTTCTGCTCACCATAAAATCAGAGCTATCCGAGGTGAGGTCACTTGTTCCGCATGTACCAACACTCTCCAGTCTATAGCCGTTGGTCACGGTTCCGTTGTAGGTCACCGGCACACTGCCGCAACGAACCACAGCCTGACAACCTGCAAGCCCGGGATTGGCGGTAAAGTTGACTGAAGTGGTTGCCGGGCACAACGCGGGAGGAGCCGGCTGGGCGAGAGTGCGATTTGGAAACAACCGATAGAGCGCCATTTCCAGCCCGCTCTGGGCAGCCAGCAGGGCACGCACGCTACGTACCTCCACGGTATTTTTTTCGCTGCTATCGACCAGAAAACGCCCCATGGCCGCAGCCAGCAGTGCCATGACCACAATGACAAAGAGCGCAATCATCAGGGCGCTCCCCCGCATACCTCTGGGTGAGCGCGCATCAAGGGACATTGAGCACCTCGATCTTGTGATTGAACGTGACCGACTCCCCCTTGCGCTCGAATACGAAGCGCATGCCAAACTCCCCTTCCGCGTTGAAGGCTGAGGTTTCCCGATAGAAATTGCCGGAAGCAAGAGAATCGGCCATCAACACGCCGGTGGCAGGCAAAGATACACTGATGGCAGCACTTGCCCGGGTGATCGTGTTGCCCTCAACGCAATAGCGAACCTGCTGATTTGCAAAGTAAACCCGGCTCCCCGGCGAGAGGCCGGCAAGACTCTCGGCACTGGTGTAGCGGATAGATTGTGCACCGGAGACTGGAATCTGCACCGCTGTGACGTTTGCCACGCAGCGCCCGTAATCACAACCACTGCTCAGGGAACCCGCACTGGAATTGGGTAACGGAAAGACCACCATCAGATCACCGACTTTGACCGCCGTCGCATCAGTGCTCAGGGGATCCGTCGCGGCGGCAGGAGTTGCCATCACCAGCTCCAGCGTGGAGCTGCTGCCCGATACCGTCTTGTTCAGGGCAAGGTAGCGACTTGATGTGCTGATGGGCCAGAAGCGCAAGCAGACACCGGAATCAACCCAGAGGCCGCCCGCAGTCTCGATCCGCTCAGAACCGGGCACCGCATTGCGCAGCTCGCGGTTTAGCCGCTCCATGGCGAAGCGAGCGTCGCTCATCAACTGCTCACGGCTGCTGGCATCGCCATAGATCTGGGTGCCGATACCGATAAACTGGCTGGTGAAGGTTGCCATGATCCCGAGCAGCAGAATCACCATCACCAGCTCGACCAGAGTAAAACCTCTGGCTGAGCATAAAGCGGTCAGGGCCGAGCTACGGCCCCGTTGAATGATCCTGCCCATCAGTAATTCCCCCGATAGAAGGAGAAATCGAGCACGCTCTGATTGGGCAGGCGAATCTGCAGATCGATGCGCTTGCCTACCGGGCAGGGGGCCGTACAGTTCTTGAAGGTACCATCGCTGAAATCAACGGCACTGACAGCGATTTTGACCTGATAGTTGCGATACTCATCGCTGCCGATACCTGACGCAGTCTGGGTAAACCAGCTGGCATCCCGCCAGTTTCCCGCAGTATCGAAGTCATCCACATCGTTGTAGGCGTAGGGGGTAGGCTCACCATCGGGGCCATATTGACTGGGCTGCCAACCAGCAATCGTCGGAGCAGGAGGTTGCTGGGTACATGTCACGCCAACAGGGCAGCTGCAATCCCCATAAAATTGGCCATTGAAGGTCTCACCACAACGGTAACGACCACCGTTATGATCTGATTTTTCATCAAACGACTTTTGCAGGATCTCGCCAGTCAGGCGCTGGGCCAATTGGGCGGCACGCACCTGCTGCACCGGATCAACCGCCTGTGGCGCCTGATTGATGAGTAAACCGAGAATGCCGGTCAGAGCCACCGCCAGCAGCACTATGCCGACGATCAGCTCGATCAGGGTAAAACCGCGTTCAGGGGCTCTCATGGATATAGCCCTCTGACTCGATCCTGAGTGTTCCCGCCTCACGACCATCGCCTACCTGCAGAGTACATCCCCCACCGCAAACCCCGATTGGTCGTCCCATCTGATCGAAACGGAGCACAAAGCTGCTGTTGTTATTGAGGGAGATAGTCATACCGGCAGAAGGCGTGACCGGGCGGCCACGGGTGCGTTGATTGCCACTCCAGCTGGCAATAGCGCCAGGGGCAGGACAAACCCCGCCGACAACAGCCTGGGTAATATGAGCAAAACTGGATGCATCGACCACCAGCTGGGTGCAGCGGTTGGCAGGCTCATGCATATTGACGGTTTGCACCAAGCGCAGCCGGGTCAACAGCTCATCACGCAAACTTTGAGTTTCAAAGCTGCCTTTGCCCAGCCATTTGGGCACGGCAAAGGCGGCCAGAATCCCGAGCAACAGGATTACCAGTACCAGTTCAATCAGGGTAAAGCCCTTTTGCATCGACTCACTCTCGATAGAAAAAGCGGGGCTTTAGCCCCGCTCTCATGGCAATGGTTAGCAACCGGACTTGGCTGTCGATGCTGCGCCACTGGCGTTCGCTTCGGTATAGACCACAGTACAGGTTGAACCTGAGGTCTGATACACATAGGTAGAGCCACTAACACTACCAACCCAAAGAGGATCGATAGTTGCAGCTTTGCCAATACCAGCAGAAGTCGCCGTCGGATATCCATATTTGATGGTAACGGTGGTGTTGTCAGCCAAAGTCACTGTCTTGGTACCAGTAGTATCTTTTTCATTGCCGTCCAACACAGCTCGGCTATAGACCAGTTGAGCAGAGCTTGCTACCGCACCTTTTACACCATCAGCAGCTGCTTTTTTGGCATCATCCTGCAGATTCAGGAACTTGGGCGCAGCAGTCACTGCCAGAATACCCAGAATGATGATCACGATAACCAGTTCGATCAGGGTAAAACCCGCCTGTTTTTTCATTGCACTTTCCTCTGTCAATTAATGTTGGTGGTCACCTGACCGGAGGCCGGACGGTAACTGAAACTCATAAATGCATCAGTACTGCCTTGCGGATCCTGATACTTGCCATCGCTGCCCTTACTTAAACTATTGACCAAATAGTAACGGCAGACCGAATCAAGTCCATTACTACTCACGGTGGCATAGTATTTCAGGTCATTACCACTACCGCGCACTTCACTGAAGCTGGCCGTAGCCTTGGGCGGGTTTTGCAGCAACCCCTCCCAAATTTTCAGACACCGCGCGGCCGTCAGATTGGCGGGATCCACATCGGGAGTGCCGCCAGCAGCGGTATCCATCGGATAACCCGGAGATAACTCGCCATTGCTGATCTGGGTATCGGACGGTGTTGTGAGATAGAAACGGGAACCGTCATAGAGCACTGTGTTGAGGCTATCCTGTTTGGCTCGCCCCTCAGCCTCCCACTGGGCCCGCACCAGAGATACCCCGGTAGCAAAACCGCCGGAGACCCCCTCGACACTGGCCTTCTTCGCCTCGTCAGTCACATCGAGAAAACGGGGCAACGCCGTTACCGCCAGGATCCCCAAGATCACGATGACGATCACCAGCTCAATCAGAGAGAAACCTGCCGTCCGTTTCATCATCCCTCTCATTGGCACTCTCAGTGCCGTTGATTTCATTGTCATGCACCCTCCCCAATAGAGCCTGTATTATTTCATGCAGACTCAAAAAAATCATGCCGTTAGGCTCTATCATCGCCCTTGTTCAAGGTGATTTAATCACGCGCCCGTCAGAAAATTGATAAAAGAGCCAATAACCATCCCACCCGATGTCGCAACCACTGCCATCGGCGCGGGCCAGAAACTGCAGAGGAGGCAGCTCCTCCTGCTGTTCTCCCATCAGCGCCTGCCACAGCTGCCGGCAATCAGCGGAAGGGGATCGCAGTGGCGACAGACCAAGCGGCCAGCCTCGCTCATCGAAATGCCAGCCCTGCTCACCCACATAGAGCGTCTGGGGCCGCCGCTCATCGAGCCAGAGGCCGTGCAAACGTTGTGCCCGTTCGG
Organism: Aeromonas sp. HMWF016; assembly: GCF_963878195.1. Taxonomy (NCBI): domain Bacteria; kingdom Pseudomonadati; phylum Pseudomonadota; class Gammaproteobacteria; order Aeromonadales; family Aeromonadaceae; genus Aeromonas; species Aeromonas sp. HMWF016. The sequence continues at coordinate 59,440 of NZ_CAWNWX010000087.1, read as the reverse complement.
CAAATTGCACACCCAGCAGGGTGAGAGTAAGCTGCTGTGCCTCCTCCCGGTTGTGCTGATAAGCGCGCGCCAACGTAGCCACAATAATCATCAGCAGGATCACCACCGCAATCCGCCGATAGCCGCCGAGCCAGCGGTCATCCTGCACTGCCTGTCTGCTCATCCAGCCCTCGACTCCCCCGCAGCTACGCCAGCAAATTACTTGCCTCGCACAGCGCACATCATGTTCCACCACTTCGGCGTGAAGATACCGAGCTACTTGCTTCTTACGGCTCTCATCATGTCCCACCACTCCGGCGTGAAAATACCGGGTTACTTGCCTCTTACGGCCCTCATCATGTCCCACTCTGGCGTGAAGATACTGGGTTACTTTCCTCTTACGGCTCTCATCATGTCCCACATCGGCGTGAAGATACCCAGCGCTAGGATCAGCACCATGACCGCCACAATCCCGATCAGGATCGGCTCGATCCGCGCGGTGAGGCTCTTGAGGTCATAGTCGACCTCTCGCTCGTAATATTCGGCCGCTTCATGGAGCAGGTCATCGACCTGACCGGTCTCTTCACCCACCGCAATCATCTGCATTACCAGCGGGGTAAACAGGCCGCTGCTGCTGGCGGTGCGCAGCAGGCTTTCGCCCCGCTCGATCCCGGCCCGCATGTCACGGATCCGGCCAGCCATATAAGAGTTATCCACCGCATCGGCAACCAGCGTCAGTGCCGAATTGAGCGGCACCCCGGCTTTAAGCATCATGGAAAAACTGCGGGCAAAACGGGCCAGCAGGGAGCGCTCGATGATGGTACCTACGATAGGCAACCTGAGTTGCCAGCGATGCCAGGTCAGCTTGCCCTTGGGAGTGGCCACCCAGCGCCGCCAGCTGACGACAATAGCAATCAGGGTGGCGAGCATCAGCCACCAGTAGTGCACAAAGAAGTGGGAGGTTGCGAGCAGGATCCGGGTCGCCAGCGGCAACTCCGCCCCGAATTTGGCAAACATGCCGGCAAAGACCGGTATCACCATGATATTGAGGATCACCATAGCAATACCGATGGCGATCAACACGAAGCTGGGATAACGCATCGCCGTCTTGATCCGCTTGCGGGTCTCCAGCTCCAGCTCGAAATAGGTGGCAAGCTGCAGGAAGGCCTCTTCCAGCTGACCGGTGTTCTCACCAACGTGAATAATGGCGATGAAGAGGCTGCTGAACACTCTGGGGTGAGCCTGCATCGAGCTCGACAAGGGTCGGCCGTTGCCAAGATCCTCTCCCAGCGCATGGAGCGCACGTTTGAGCGGCTTGCTGTGGGTGCTATCCTCCAGCCCGGCGATGGCGCGCAGGATCGGGATCCCGGCCCGGGTCAGGGCATACATCTGGCGGCAGAAGATCACCAGCTCATCGAGTTTGACACCACCTTCCAGCAGCAGCGACCAGTTAAGCTCGGCCCCCTTGGCCTTGCCCGGTTTGAGCTCGGTAGGCATCACGCCACGGCGCATCAATTGCTCGGCCGCCGCCATTTCGTTGGCCGCCTCAACCACACCGCTGGTAGCGTTGCCCTGGCTGTCGCGCCCCTTGTAGGCAAAGTTAGCCATCGCTTACCCCAAATCCTCGGCCAACCGGAGCACCTCATCCACCGAGGTGATCCCCTCACGGGCATAATCGAGGGCCGTGAGGGCCAGCGGCCGATAGTGCTCATGCTGACGGGCCGCCTTGGCAAAACCCTCAGCATCGTTGCGTCGCAGTGCATCCATCATCGGCTGATCCAGCTCCAGTAACTCGTACACCCCGATCCGGCCCGAATAGCCGGTGAAGTTGCAGCTCTGGCAACCCCGCCCCTTGTGATAGGTATGCTGACCGGGCGCTTCTCCCGAGAGCACGGTTAGCCAGGTCGTCTGTCCTTCGTCCGGCATCTTCTCCTCGACGCAGTGCTCACACACCCGCCGCACCAGCCGCTGGGCGACAACCGCCCGCAGGGCGCTGGCAACCAGATAGCCGGGAGCCCCCATATCGATCAGGCGCAGGGCACTGGTCACTGCATCGTTGGTGTGCAAGGTGGTCAGCACCAGGTGACCCGTGATGGCGCCGCGCAGGCCGATCTCCACCGTCTCGTTGTCGCGCATCTCGCCCACCAGCAGGATGTCCGGGTCCTGACGCAAGGTAGACCGCAGCACGTGGGAGAAGGTGAGGCCAATCTTGGGGTTGACCTGCACCTGGCTGATGCGAGGCAAACGGTACTCCACCGGGTCTTCAACCGTGATGATCTTCTGGCTCGCCTGATTGAGCTCAGAGAGGGCGCCATAGAGAGTCGTAGTCTTGCCGCTGCCGGTCGGTCCCGTTACCAGGATCATACCGTGCGGCCGTTTGAGCTGACGGCGGAAACGGGTCAGGATATCGGGCGGCATCCCGGTTTCGGTCAGCGAGAGGATCCCGGAGGATTGATCCAGCAGACGCATCACCACCGACTCGCCATACTGCACCGGCATGGTGGACATCCGCACGTCCACATCACGGCCGCGCACCTTCATATTGAAACGGCCATCCTGTGGCAAGCGCTTCTCGGAGATATCGAGCCCCGCCACCAGCTTGAGACGCAGCACCAGCGCCTGGGCGATGCGCACCTCGTTAAGGATATTCTCGTGGAGGATGCCGTCGATCCGCTGGCGAATGCGCAGCACCTTCTCGTCTGGCTCGATATGGATATCCGAGGCGCCAACCTGAACCGCGTCCTCGAACAGGGAGCGCAGCAGCTTGGCCACCGTCGCCTCCCCCTCATCGGCAGCACCCAGATTGCCGGAACCCAGCTCGAAGCCAGAGTCCTGATACTCCTCCTGCAGCTGCTCGGCAAAGCTCTCAATCTCGCGGGTGCGGCGGTAGAGACGGTCGAAATACTCCAGCAGCTGCCCTTCACGAGCCACCGCAAGCACCATGATGCGCGGGCTGAGCAGAGCGGCGATGGCATCCAGTGCGCTCAAATCGGCTGGATCCGACATGGCCACCGTCACCCGATCGTCAGTGAGATTGACCGCCAGCGCCCGGTAACGGCGCGCCTGCACCTCGGGCAACAGCGGCACGGCGGCAGCATCTATGGTGAGGTTGTTGAGATCGAAGAAGGGCACATCCAGCTGGCGGGCGAGGAATTGCAGCAGCTGCACCTCGCTGATAAAACCGAGGTCGATGAGGGTGGTGCCCAGCTTGCGGCCGGTCTGACGCTGCTGCTGCAGCGCGAGCTGCAGCTGATCATCGGAGATGATCTGCTCTTGTACCAGCAGGTCGCCGAGGCGCATTTTCAGTCTGGGTTGTGCCATTGCTACTCCGATTCCTGTTACTTCACACCCGTTACCGTGTCCGATTACGCTTCGCTAATCGAACCTACTATTTATCAATGAGTTAGTTGGCCAATCCGTTGTTCCAGCCAGTTGGTGGATGCTTCACCCAGGTTGCCGTGCAGCTGGGCATTGCGATAGGCATCGAGGGCACGCTGGCTGTGGCCCTGACCATCCTCTGCCACACCGAGCCCAAGCCACCAGCGTCCCTGATCGGGCTGCTGACGCAGCAGCTTCACATAGAGATTAGCCGCCTCGACATTCTGTCCCAGCTCCTGCGCCAGTCCGGCCCAGGTGGCGTAATAGTCCAGATTGCTGGCGAGATCGGGCTGATAACCAGCCAACCAGCCCAGCGCCTGCTGCTGCAACCCCTCGCTGATGGCAAGACGGGCCAGTAGCAGGCGAAAATCAGCCTGTTGCGGATCGAGCCGGATCCCCTCCTCCAGCAGCTGGCGAGCCTCGGTCAGCCGCCCTTCTCCGTAGAGCAAGCCGGCCAGCTGTTCACGGGCCCCCTGGTTATAGGGATCGTGGGCCAGCACGTCGTAGTAGTTGTCCTGCGCATCGCGCATATTGCCCTTGGCCATGGCGGTAGTCGCCTTGCGCTCCGAGAGCGCTGCCAGCTCTTTGGGTGACAGCTCGACCGTTTCAATCTTGAGCACGCTCGGCTTGCGCGGTGCGGCGGCAGCCTGCTGCTCTGCGGCCAGCTCGGCATACAGCTCGGGCTGCAGCTCCTCATCGGTCGGCGTCCGCTCGTCAATCTCGCTGGAGGCATCGAAGGGAGCACCTTCCCCCTGAGCCAGCGATGCCTCGTCTTCTGCTTCTTCCTCTGCTGGTTCCGCCTGACGGGGCAGAGGCAGGGTAGCGGCCACTTCGGCCGATGCGGCTGAAGCGACCGGCTCGGCAACCCGAGCAACAGCATCGGGAGTAGCCTGCTCACTGACTACATTGGCCTGCGGCGCAACCGCACGGGTTTGCTGCCAGTAGATCCAGGTTCGCCACCCCAGAATCCCGAGCGCCAGCCCGCAGAGCAGGGTGAGCAGCAGCATCCACCACCCCTGCTGGCGCGCCGGAGCGACGTAGACAGCCGCCCCTTCGACGCCTTGCTGACGCTGCTCCAGATCTTTCAGCATCTGGTTGATCACGCTCATGACCAGACTCCATAAGCCAGGGCACATCCCAGAAGCAACAACAGCGGCCACCAGCGTCGTGGCGCAAAGCGGCTGGCGTCGTCGGTATCACGAATGGCGAGCCCTACCAGCCGACCATCAACCTGACGAGCACCCTGACCATAGGCCAGCATCAGGCACTTGTGCGCCAGAATGTTGATAAGCCTTGGCACCCCGCGCGAGGCGCGCCACAGCAGGCGCAAGGCGCGGCCGGCGAACAACGGCGCGCCGCGATAACCGGAGACCTGCAATCTGTGCTCCAGATAGGCACGAGTCTCGTCAAAACTGAGTGGTCGCAGGCGATAGGAGAAGCCAATGCGCTGGCGCAGCTGACGCAGATTGGTTTTGGCCAGCCGCACATCCAGTTCGGGCTGACCAAACAGCACTATCTGCAACAGCTTGCTCGACTCGGTTTCCAGATTGCCAAACAGCCGAATGGCCTCCAGCGTCTCATCCGGCAGGGCTTGCGCCTCGTCGATCAAGACCACCACCCGACTCCCCTGCTGATGCAGGCTGATCAGATGGCGATGGATGCGATCGGTGAGATCCAGCTCGCTTTGGTCCCGCACCGATAACCCCAGCTCCAGCGCCAGCGCTGTACGCAGCTCGGCCGGACTAAGGTGGGGATTGGGCAGCCACGCGAGGCGTACCGGGCACTCTTCCGAGCCCAGCTCGCTCAGCAATTTGCGGCAGAGCAGCGTCTTGCCGGTACCCACTTCGCCGGTCACCTTGATAAAGCCTTCCCCCTGAGCCAACGCCCAGTTGAGCACCTGCAGCGCCTCTTCATGAGGCGGCAGACCGTAGTAGAAACCGGTGTTGGGGGTAAGGCTGAACGGCGCCTCCTGCAGGCCGAAATGGGTCAGGTACATCAGTCGTTACCTACTGCCGCGGGCAAGAAGCCTCTGCTGGCAAATCGCCGCAGACCATCCGGAATAAGACTGACCACTCGCTGAGTCATGAGTTAGCCCTTGGAGGGATACCACTTGTCGAGCAGGTCGGCAGATCGCTGCAGCTCGTTCTGCCAGGTATCCTTATCGACGACGGTCGGCTTGAGCATAATCACCAGTTCTACCTTCCTGTTGCTTTTACTGCGGTTGGTAAAGGCTTCGCCCACCCAGGGGATATCACCCAGCAACGGCACCTTGCTGACAGTCTCCTTCTTGTCAGTCTTCATCAGACCACCGATCACGATGATGTCACCATTATTGGCCTGCACCACGGTATCGGACTCACGAATAGAGCTCTTGGCGAGTGGTAATTCCAGGATGTCACTGTCAGTCACCTTGATGGTCTTGGTTTGCTCTTCGGTATCAATGACTGAGGGGTGAATATGCAGTAGCACTTTGCCCTCTTCATCGATCTGTGGCGTGACATCGAGAGAGATACCCGAGAAGAAAGGAGTCAGCTCAACATTGGGCGTAGTTCGGTCACCACTTGCCGTACTCACCGTTGTAGTCGAAGCATTGGTGACAAAATATTCGTCGGTACCGACTTTAATCACCGCCTTCTGGTTATTGGTAGCAGTCACACGCGGACTGGAGAGGGTATTCACATCGCCCTGCGTTTTCAGCAACTTGACGGTAACATCGAAATTGCCATCGGAGATTTTGAAACTGGCCCCGCCGCCCAGAGCGGTAAAAATCTGGTTGGTTGTACTGGGCAACTGAGTCTCGGCCAGAGATCCGCCAGTGGTCATCCCCTTGCCATCGGCAGTTGCAGAGAGCTTGTCCCAGTTCACTCCCTGCTCGTAACCCTCACCAAGAGTCACTTCAAGGATGCGAGCCTCCAGCACCACCTGACGCTTGAGGTGATCTTCCGACTGGCTAAGGAACTCGCGCACCGCCTTGAGCTCTTTCGGATAGGCCCGCACCGTCACCAGACCCGCCTGTGGGCTGGTGATCACGGCTCGTCCATCCCCATTGCCAATCAGAGTCTGCAGTGCATCGCGCAGATCGGTCCAGTAGTCGCTATTGCTGTCGGTCTCGATCCGGGTGCCATTGCCACTGCTGTTCGAGTTGCTCGAGTTGTTTGTCGTGCTATTGGTCGTGCTGTTGCTGGATGAGCTGTCGAAATTGCTGTTGCTACCGTTGTTGTTGTCATTGGCGGTCACCCCGCCAGTACTGACCGAGGTGCGGGAGAGGCCGCGACGGGAGAGCATCAGATAGTTGACCGGGATGGTCTCGGTGCGCAGGCCGGCAGGGTAGATATGGAAAACACTCCCTTTGCGCTGCACGTCGAAGCCGTACATGTCGCCGACCACCGCCAACACCTCGGGCAGGGTGACATCTTTCAGTTCGACCGAGACCAGCCCGGAGACCCCGGGATGCACCGCCACGCTATAGCGGGAGCCCTTGAACAGGGAACCGAAAAACTCCACCGCTTCCACATCATGGGCAGCAATACGCAACCGCTTCTCCGGCATGGCAACCGGCATCTGCGGCCGGTTCAGTTGCAGCAGCTCGCTCTGCACCGACTTGGGCAGTGTGGTCAGGGGGGCATTTTGCTGCTTCTGCTGCTCATTCATCGCCTGCTTGAGCGCGTCCTTGGCCTGAGTTGGCTCGGGGTGCTTGTAGGTAGTGCAGCCTGCGGCCATCATGGCCAAGGTGATCAGACAGAAACGGTGTATTTTCATGTAATTAGTGCACCCTGCAATGAAACTCGATAAATCCGGCTTACCTGCCAATGGCTAGTGCGGCTCAAACCCTGATCTTGCTGGCAAACAGTGCCACCGAGTGGCGTTTTCCCGCCTTTTCCAACACCACCGCATCGGCATTGATGGCCACCAGCTTGTAGCCGTCCACCTGCTGCCCGACCCGATAACTCTTGCCATTGAGCATCGCCAGTGCCGGGCCATTGCCCAGCATGATGCTCTGCAGCTTCGGCAAGCCGGCGCTGTTCTGGCCGGCTGCACTCGCCCCAACCGCCATGTCGGCCAAGGGCGCGGTGGGATCCTGCAACACCTCGACCTGACCGGCTTGCGCCAGCAACGCAAAGAGGCAAGCTCCCAATGCAAACCATCTAGCCACGAATAAACTCCTTGCTGGTACTCAAGGTGTAGATCTCCATCTCCACCACGGCCCCCGGATAGGCTTTCACCTGATAATCGAACTGTTTCCAGTAAAAGTGGCGGGGTAACGCCTCCAGAGCCTTGAGATATTGATACACATCGAAATAACCGCCTTCCAGCTGGAGACGGATACCGTGTTTGTAAAGATTGACCTTCTGCCCCTGCTCTCCGGCCATCAGTGGCGTCGGCTCCAGTGAACTGAGTGCCAGCATATGGAGATTGGCAGAGCGGGAGAGCAGCGCCTCCAGCACCTGCGGCATCTCGTGCGCCGGGATCAGATCGACGGTCTGGGCTTTGAGCGCCTGATCCACCCCGGCCAGATCGCTCTCAACCCTTGCCAGCTGCTCGCGAACTCCCTGATTGGGATCCCGCTGCAGACGGGCCTGCTTGCCCAGATTTTCCAACCCGAGGATCTCGAGATCGCGTTCGGCGGCGCTCAGGGCCATGCGATCCTGTTGCAACCGGGTATCGGCGCCATCCAGCCAGCCATAGACGCTGGCTGCCACCAGCAACACCAGCCCGGTCAGCAGGATCAGCACCCGTTCCCGCTGGCTCAGGGCGGCAATTCGCCGGGCCCACTCCTGCCATTGTGCTTTCAGGTTCATCAGGGCTTCTCCCGCGCAATGCCACTCAACTGGAACGCAAGACGCCCCTCCTTGTCACGACTCAGGGTCAACTCGCTAAACTCCTTGCCCATCAGGTTCGGTGCCTGCTTGAAGCGATTGACCCAGGCCGGCACATCCTGACTGCGACCAGCAAAGCCGGAGAGATTGATCCGCCCTTCGTGGATCTCGATCCGTTGCAGGGAGAGATTACTGCTGCGAATGCGGGAGAGATCGGCCAGCACTCCGGCATAGCCCTGCGATTTTTGCAGGGATAAAGAGCCCAGCTGACGCAGCAGCTCCTGTCTGGCCCCCAGATCGTCCTGCTTGTTGAGCAACTGCTGCTGCAGAGCCGGATCGGCCAGATGGCGCGCCAGATCGGCATCGAGTCGCTGCGCCTCGCTACGCTTGAGCTCCAGCTCGGCGTTGACCTGTGCCAGCGCTCTGCTGACACTGCGCTGCTGCCAGCCGTAACCGGCGCCGACCAGCAAGACGACAAGCAGGGTGATGCCCCATGCCAGCACCATCTGGTTGAGGCTGGCCCACTGCCGTTTGGGATGAAACTCTGCGCCATAGAGGTTTATCTGACGTTTCATCAGGCATCCTCCCCGATGGCGGCGGCATAGGCCGACAGATACTCGACCCCGGCCAGCACCGCCTTGTTGGCCATGGCGGAGACAGCGAGGCCGAAGGTATGCTCCATGTGGCGAACCAGCGTACCGATAAAGGGCGAGGCGACGGCAAGCTGCATCTGGCCAATCTCCGGCAGTTTGAGCTGGCCAACCAGATAATCGAACGAGCGCTGGATCTCCAGCGCCAGCGAGTCGAGCAACATGCTGTCAGGCTCCTGTTCACCGGTCAGAGAGGCAAAACCGCGCAACTGGCGGGAGAAACAGAGCCCTCCCTGATGGAACACCAGCAGTTGCAGATCCTGTCCCTTCGGCTGCCAGAGCAGCATGCGTACCGTCGCATCCGCCTCATAAAGGGAGGTCAGCGCCAGTTCGTCACTGATGATGGATTGCAGAGTGGCAATGCCGTTGATCGCCTCCGCCAGCTGTTGCACCCTGCTCTTGGGCAGGCAGATGACATTGATCCGCGGGCGACCGGCGGGTGGAGTGGGCAGATCCACATAATCCATCGCCAGTTGCAGCACCGGCTCGCTGACATAATCCTTGATGGCCCAAGGGAGCGCCCCCGCCATTTCGGCATCGGGGACGGCGGGCTTGTCGATCTGGATCTGCTGATAGAGCGGAGCTGCCAGGGCAACACGAACACGGGATTTGGCAAGGCCGTGGCGAGTGAAAAGTTCGTTGACGGCAAGCGGCCACTCTTGCGCACTGTTGATGGCACGCGTAGCAAACACAGGGGGATTGCCCACAGCTGCCAGCATGATCCTGTCATTGGCCAGCAAGAGCCCCACCTGGCGGCTTGGCATCGACCGTCTGAACAGTTGTTTCATGTAAGCCCGCCCGTCATTAGTGATTAAATGAGTGAAACATTAACATAAACAGCAGATTAGCCTCCAGACAAAAGAGGGACTCACCATTGCAAGCCAACCCTTCGCCGTCGGCGTTTGAAATCAGTGCCATTGGCCCGTCACCACTGCAAGCGATTCACCATCCCCTACTGGCCAACGATGGCGTAGAGCTCTGGTGCAAACGAGACGATCTGATCCACCCGCTCATCTCCGGCAACAAGTGGCGCAAACTCAAATACCATCTGCACCATGCCCGCGAACATGGCAAACGCCACCTGCTCTCGTTTGGTGGCGCTTACTCCAATCATATCCATGCCTTGGCCGCAGCCGGCCATCAATTTGGCCTTCGCACCACAGGTATCATACGGGGCGAAAGTGACTCAGTCAGCAACTCTACCCTGAGCGATGCCAGACGCTGGGGCATGGATCTCGTTTTTGTCGATCGGCAGAGCTACCGGCGGCGTCAGGAGCCGGAATGGCTGGCTCAATTTGAAGCCGCAGACACCCTCATCGTTCCCGAAGGCGGGAGCAGTCCTCTCGCCATCCCCGGCGTTGCCGAACTGGTGACGGAGCTCCCCTTCTCGCCGGATCTCTGGGTGCTCCCCTGCGCCAGCGGCGGCACCCTGGCAGGCCTGATTGCCGGAAAGCGGGAAAGCGAGCAGATCCTCGCCATCGCCGTGCTCAAGGGAGGCAACTTTATCGCCGACGAGGTGCGGCGCCTCTACCCCGCCGCCGCCACAACCCCTGGCTGGCAGATCGCACTGGATCATCACGACGGAGGTTACGCCAAATTCAGCCCGGCGCTCTGGCAGTGGGTACAGGCCTTCAGCGCCGAAACCGGTCTACCGCTGGAACCCATCTACAGTGGCAAGGCAATGTATGGGCTGTTTCGCGAGCTGGCAGCGGGCCGTGTTGCCCCGGGCAGCAGGATCGTCTTTATCCACACGGGTGGCATGCAGGGGCTGGCCGGGCTCAGGGAGCAGGGCCGCCTCTGAAACATCAGGCTTCGGCCGGTTCCATCACCAGTCGCTCGGGCAGTGCAAACCAGGGGCCCTGCCCCGCATGTACCCCGAGGTGGCGCAGCATCTTCCACTCGTCACCACTCTCGACCCCCACGGCCAGTACCCGGGTCGGGGTATTGGCGCAGCCACCCACCAGACTGCGCACCGCCATCTGGTTAACCTGGCGAGCATGGATCTCCCGCACCAGGCTGGGGTGGAGCTTGAGGAAGTTGATCTCGAACTCCTTGATGTACTGGGTGCTCACCACATCCTGGCCGGCATGATCGATGGCCAGCATGCACCCAAGCATCCGCAGGGAGCGCAGCGGTCGCTTGAGGGCTTCGAAATGGCGGGTAACCTGCGCCTCGGAGAGCTGCAGGATCAGCCGCTCGTTGGTACTGCGCGGCAGTTGGAACAGAGCGAAGAAGAGCCAGCGCTGGAAGTCGCGATGGAGCAGACTCTGGGCGCTGAGAGCCAGGCTGACCGGGCAGCTCTGGTCGGAACGCTGGCGTAGCAACGCCAGGGTCTGTTCCGCCACCAGCCGATCCAGCTGGAGCAGCAACCCCACCTTCTCGGCCATCGGCATGAAGATCCCGGCCGGCAGTGGCCGCCCCTGCTCATCCTCAAGATAGGTGAGCAGCTCCTGCTGCAGCACCACCTGCCCGCGATCCTGCTGGATCGGCTGGATATAGAATTCGATAGCCTGCTCTTCGAGGCGGCGGCTGAGCAGAGTACGCCAGCGCACCGTCCCCTTGCTGCTCTGCTCCTCATCCAGCTGCTTTTCGTAGAGGAACCAGCCGTTGTGCCCTTGCAGACGGGCGCTCTTGAGAGCCAGCTCCGCCTCCTCCTGCACCTTGAGCAGGGAGTCTTGCGACTGATAGCAGACGGCACCGAGATAAACCGCAGTCTCCGGATTGACCTCCTGCGGCCAGTGGAGGCGTTGCAGGCTCTTGAGCAGCTGACTGGCACTGTCCACCATTTCGCTTTCGGACATATTGGGCAGCAGCACTGCAAAAACTTGCCCGGCATAGCGGGCCTGCAGGGCGCCACTGTGCTTGCGCACGAAGGCCCCGATAGTCGCGCTTGCCTCCAGCATCAGGTCATGACCCAGCAGATCGAACTGCTCGGCCTCCAGATCCTCCAGACAGGCGAGATCGATCAGCAGCACGCCGCCGCTCATCACGCTCGCCTCCATGATGGCGCTCTCGAGCCGGTTGTCGAAAAAGAGACGGTTGCCAATGCCGGTCATCTTGTCGACGAAGGCATTGCTGCGGATGAAGTTGTCGAAACGGCTGCGCTCCTTGCGGGCATCCGCCAGCTCGGCCAGCAGATGGTCGAGCGCCTGACTGGCGGCAACCGGCCACTCTTCGGCGGGGTCGTGATTCAGTTTGGAGAGTTTGTCATCGAGGATCAGCTGGGCGCGTTCGGCCAGCAGCTCGGCACCGCGCAGTTGCTGGCGCAGCCAGCGAATGGAGTACCAGAGGCCGAACACCACGATAAAGACGCCGAAGGAGATGCCGGACATCGCCTTGATGGAGTACTCCGCCTCCTTGAAGGGGCGCTCCAGCTTCAGATTGGCCTGCATGCCAGCCTGATGGATAAGCGTCTTGCTGTATGGCAGCAACAACTGATCATCGACCGAACGCTGCACATCGCGAAACCAGTAGACACGCTGATCGTTCTGGCGCACCTCCAGTTCGACGACGTGGGAAGCGCGCAGCAGGGTGGGCAACCAGTGGCTCATCTCGTTCATGTCATGGGACACATCGAGCTGCTTGTCGATCACCTCGACCAGCGCATCGACCTTCTTCTGCTGCAGCTCCATCCCCAGCTCGCGAAAGCTGAACACGCCGCCAATCAGCACGGTCGCCATGGCGGCAATCACGCACAGGGTGATAAACGAGACAAGCTGTGTAGTCAGTTTCATGCGCCTTTCCGTATGCCCAGCATCATCCATGTGACCTCATGGTAGCAGCGGCGATCAGCGCCCTGCTATGGATGGAGATCCCGCTTCTGCAATTTCAAAGGGGCGAGGATACCGAAAGCGGGGGAATATTACCAAGCGCGGAGCAAACGAAGAGAGAAGAGCGGAAAACGGCAGAAAGAAAAATGGTCCCTGAAAAGGGACCAAAAGGAACACTCATATCAAAACTAACACTCTGTGCTACTGACAAAAAACAGATACAGGAGTATTGAACACACGGTGAGTCAAACCGCGGGGCTACTCTAATGCAGTTCGGATAAGCTGGGCAATTGTCATTTATGACAGGTTAGCGATTGAATCTAGTCAAAAAAAACAATAAAAACCTTTAAAATCATAAAATTAAAGAATTCATCAACAAGTGTGACGAGTCAGACTCATATTGATTGTACTAATGATCTATGATGTTGTTCCCCACTCGTGTCTGATAGACAGGCAGGTATCCCTTGTTGCGTATCCCCCCGTTCTGGATCTCGTTGCTGCTGCTGGTTATTCCCATTATTGCCAGCCAACCCTTAAGCAGATGGCTCGACAAGCCAATGGCTTACTATCTGCTGCAACAGAAAATGGAAGAGATCAAAGCCTCCATGGCAGAACGCGGTAAACAGCTCGATACTGCGCTCAGCACTCAGCTAGCTCAATTTGACTTTGACTGTGGCGCCAAAGATATGGTGCTGCTACGCGATCCGCGCTTCTACAGCACCCATATCCGCTTGCAGGGGCTGGAACTAGCCTCAGGGGTCAACTGCTCAAGCCTGGGAGTGGGGATCCCGCTCATCAAGGAAGCCAAAAAAATGGGTGGCCTACCCGGGAAATTTGGTCTGACCGCCACAATGGATAAGTTCAACACCGAACAGGAGCTGGTGGCCTACTACAAATCAGGCGAGAACATCGCTTATTGGGTGCTGGATAACAGCTGGAGCCACGATCTGCTGCAACACCCCTGTACTAACTGCTTCTATTTGGAGTTCAGCCAGCGGGACCCCGCTGCGATGACCACTCATTTCCCCCGTGGCAACAAGGCAATTAAAGCCGAAGAGAGCAGCCATAGCCTGAGCTTCTTCGATCAGGAAAGCATGACTAAACAGACTCTCTGGGCGGGTAAGGCACTCAATGACTACGCCCGGCAGCAAGTCAGATTCTATGGTCTCTGGATTGGGGCCGCGCTGGGACTCCTGCTGACGGTGAGCTACTGGTTGCTACGTAACTACCGGCGCTCCCTCAAAGGGCTGCTACAGGCTGGACTGATACGCCGGGAATTTATCCCCTTTTATCAACCCGTGGTGAACAGCCGTACCCGCGAGGTGGTCGGTTTCGAGGCGCTGCTGCGTTGGCGGCGCGGCGGTGAACTGGTGCCTCCCGGCGCCTTTATCGACTATGTCGAAGAGCAGGGGCTGATCCTGCCGATAACCGTACAATTGCTGGAGCGGGTACTCACAGACCTCTCCTCTCTTGCTGCAACTCAGTGGGTCAGCGTCAATCTGGTGGCGGCCCATATCGAGCAGCCTCTGCTGCGAAACCTGTTGCAACAACATCAGTGGCCCTCCCCCGCCCAGCTCACCTTTGAGCTGACCGAGCGCAAACCGTTGACCGATATCAAGAGTGCTACCAGCGAGATCACCGCCCTGCAAGAGCGGGGTTATCACGTCAAACTGGATGACTTTGGTACTGGCTATGGCGGCTTCGCCTATCTGCAGAGCCTCGGGATCCGCCAGATCAAGATCGACAAGATGTTCGTCGACACCATTGGTACCGACGACCTCAAACGCAGCGTGCTGGATGCCATCATCGCCTTTGGCCGAGAGTCGGGGATGGAGATGATTGCCGAGGGGGTCGAGACCCAGGAACAGGTCGACTACCTGTATCGGCAGGGAGTCTATCTGATCCAGGGCTATGTCTTTGGCAAGCCCATGCCGCTGCAGGAGCTGCTGCTCTGGCAACAGGCCTTCCGTCGACCCCACTCTGAAACTGCCTGACGACAGAGAGAAGTCTCTTTCCCGGAGCTTGCTCCGGGGTTACTCACTCCGCGGCAGGATAGCGGTACTCACCGCCGCGAAAACGGGCCCAGAGGCAGTCGCCAAGATCAAAATGCCACCACTCGCCGGGATAGTTGCTGAACCCTTCCCGCCGCATCAGCCAGAACAGCAGACGGCGGTTGTCACGGATCTGCAGCCGCTGCGCCTCGCTCATTCCCGCACAGGGGCGTTCGAAATAGTCGCTCTCGGCCCGCTCGCTGATATCGTCAAAACCGGTACCAAAGTCGAGCGGCTCACCACTCGCCAGATCGTGCAGCAGCAGATCGATGGCTCCGCCCGACAGATGGGGCGGCACCGGATAGTGACCGGGATCTGAGGGATGGGCACAAAAACGGCGAGTCTCCTGCTCAAGCTGCGCACCATCCCATTCGGGATTAGCCGCGGCGATCTCGCCCTTAATCCGTTCGAAGATGGCCAGAGACGTGGCGCGACTGCGAAATCCGTCGAGCAGGGTAAGACCCAGCCCAGCAGGCAGTCCCGCAGCGACCCGCGCCAGCGCTTTGGCAACCGGCTCTCGCACCCGGATCTGCGGCTCACCGCCCGCCAGACCAAGGCGGTAATAGACGGGATCGATGCGGATCCTGGCGCTGGCGGCCACGATCACCAGTGGATCACTGGCCGAGAGCGCCGCGTGCTCAGCAGCGCTGGCCGGTTCATAGTCGTGAGAGATGGGTGGCAACGGCATCAAATGGACTCCTGGTCAGAGGGAAGCCATTTCAGCAGAGCCTTGCCAGCGGGGCAAGCCCGCCATCGGCACCAGCACAGCCCGAGATCTGTTCCGATCCAAGCACCCGATTTACATCTGTTAACAAAATGGGCTGCCCCTCGAGGCCAAGAGCTTTTATCATAAGGGGCTGGTTAGGGTGCAACCGCCCGTTGCACATTCCATTCATCTCCCGGCCCACCGGTCGCCCCAGAAGAGAACCATTGCCTATGAAGACATTTATCCGGCAAGAGATTGCCCTGCCCGTCGGCCTGCTGACCCTGCTCTTTTTCAAGACGCTCGGCAGCGACCTGCTGACAGAGACAACTCCGCTCGGGATCTATCTTCCTGTGTCGGCGGGGCTGCTTGCCATCGTCACCTGGGCCATCTTCTCGGTGGTGCGCCACTCGGATGCCCTCGCCATCAAGCTGGGCGAACCCTTTGGCACCCTGATCCTCACCCTCTCGGTCATTTCGCTGGAGGTAGTGATGATCTCCTCCGTCATGTTGACCGGCGAGCCCAATCCGGTGATGGCCCGCGACACCATGTTCGCCGTGGTGATGCTGGTCACCAACGGTCTGGTCGGCTTCACCCTGCTGTTTGGCGGCTGGCGCTACCACACCCAGAGCTTCAATCTGGACGGGGTCAAATCCTATCTGGTGGCCATCATCCCGCTCGCCCTGCTCTGTCTGGTGCTACCCAACTTCACCGAGGGAGGCGCAATCGGCAGTATGTCGCGCGCCATGTCGTGGATGCTGATCATCATCTCGATCCTGCTCTACGGCGTATTTCTGCTGATCCAGACCCGCAGCCACAGCCACTTCTTTGTCGACAGCGACCATGAGGATTACGAGGAGCACCACGGCCCGCTGCAGAGCAACGTCTATCACACCCTGCTGCTGCTCGCCTATCTGGTAGTGGTGATCCTGCTCGCCAAGACCCTGGCCATCCCCATCAACTACGGGGTCAAGGTGCTGTCAGCGCCGCAGGCGCTTGGCGGCTTTATCGTGGCCTGTATCGTGCTGGCCCCCGAGGCGGTTGGCGCCATCAAGGCCGCCATCAACAACCAGCTGCAGCGGGCCATGAACCTCTACTTCGGCTCGGTGCTGGCCACCATAGCCCTCACCGTCCCGGCCGTGCTCTTTATCGGCTCCATGCTGGGTCAGGAGGTGCGCCTCGGCCTCTCCGCCGCCGACATGGTGCTGCTCATCACTACGCTCATGGTGTGCAAGGTGACTTTCAGCAGCGGCCGTACCAATGTGCTGCACGGCGCCACCCATCTGGTGTTGTTCGTGGTCTATCTGTTCCTGATGTTCGAACACCAGTGACCCGCCATCACCAAGATAATAAAAGACCGCCCGATTGGGCGGTCTTTTATTATCTGCTTCCGGATCTCACGGACGCCAGTGAAGCGGCTTCCCCCTTATCCCACCAAGGGATAAGGGGGACCAAGGCTTACAGGCTGGGCAGTACCCTGGCCGGGATCAGATCGTTATAGCTGGCACGGCCCAGCAGCGCGGCGGCCGCCTCGATGTCCGGCGCGAAGTACCTGTCCTTGTCGTAGAAGGGGACATGAGCGCGCAGCCGCCCCTTGGCCACTTCCACCCCTTCGCTGGCCCGCAGCGGGGCACGGAAATCGAGCCCCTGCGCCGCCGCCAGCAGTTCGACTGCCAGAATGCCACGGGTGTTCTCGGCCATGTCCGCAAGCCGACGGCCGGCGAAGGTCGCCATGGAGACGTGATCCTCCTGATTGGCGGAGGTGGGCAGGCTGTCTACCGAGGCCGGATGGGCCAGGGTCTTGTTCTCGGAGGCGAGCGCCGCCGAGGTGACCTGAGCGATCATGAAGCCGGAGTTGACCCCGCCATTGTTAACCAGAAACGCCGGCAGGCCGGACATCCGCGAGTCGATCAGCAGCGCCATCCGCCGTTCTGAAAGGGAACCGATCTCGGCGATGGCCAGCGCCAGATTATCAGCCGCAAAAGCCACCGGCTCGGCGTGGAAGTTGCCGCCAGAGATGATCTCCTCGTCATCGGCAAACACCAGCGGGTTGTCGGAGACCGAGTTGGCTTCGCACACCAACACCTCGGCCGCCTGACGGATCTGGGTCAGGCAGGCCCCCATCACCTGCGGCTGGCAGCGCAATGAGTAGGGATCCTGCACCTTCTCGCAATTGTGATGGGACATGCCGATCTCGCTGAGATCCCCCAGCAGATGGCGATAGCAGGTAGCCGCATCAATCTGGCCACGCTGACCACGTACCGCGTGAATGCGGGCATCGAACGGACGGCGGCTGCCAAGAGCCGCCTCCACGCTCATGGCACCGATGGTGATGGCACCCGCGAACAGATCCTCGGCGTGGAACAACCCTTCCAGCGCGAAGGCGGTGCTCGCCTGGGTGCCGTTGAGCAGCGCCAGCCCCTCTTTCGGTGCCAGCGCGATGGGCTCAAGCCCGGCGATCCGCAGCGCTTCGCTCGCATCGATCTCGCGCCCGTCGTGACGAGCCTTGCCTTCGCCGATCAGCAGGCAGCTCATATGGGCCAGCGGCGCCAGATCGCCGGAAGCGCCGACGGAGCCCTTCTTCGGCACCAGCGGATAAACCTCGGCGTTGACCAGCTTCATCAGCGCCTCCAGCACCTCCAGCCGGATGCCGGAGAAACCGCGCGCCAGCGAGTTGAGCTTGAGCACCATCATCAACCGCACGGTGGCGTCATCCATATAGGTGCCGATGCCCGCAGCGTGGGAGAGCACGATGGATCGCTGCAGCTCGTCGAGCTGATCCACCGGGATCCGGGTGTTGGCCAGCAGGCCAAAGCCGGTATTGATGCCATAGACCACGCGTCCCTGCTCGATCACCCGGAAGACAGTGGCGGCAGAGGCGTGGATCGCCGGCAACGCCGCCGGATCCAGTGCAATATGTACCGGCTCGCGGCTGACGCGGCGCAGGGTGGCAAGATCCAGCTCGCCCGGGGTAATAGTCAATTCAAACATGGTGTTACACCTTTCCTTTGACACCGTTGGCGCCGTCAATCATCGGCAGATCCAGTTTCGCCTCGCGGGCGCAGTTGATGGCAATCTCGTAGCCGGCGTCGGCGTGACGCATCACCCCGGTAGCCGGGTCGTTGCGCAGCACGCGACCGACCCGCTGGGCGGCGTCATCGGTGCCGTCACAGACGATCACCACGCCGGAGTGCTGGGAGAAGCCCATTCCGACCCCGCCGCCGTGGTGCAGGGAGACCCAGGTCGCGCCGCCGGCCGTGTTGAGCAGGGCGTTGAGCAGCGGCCAGTCGGAGACGGCATCGGAGCCATCCATCATCGACTCGGTCTCGCGGTTCGGGCTCGCCACCGAGCCGGAATCCAGATGGTCGCGGCCAATGACGATGGGGGCTTTCAGCTCGCCGTTTTTCACCATCTCGTTGAAAGCCAGACCGAGGCGTACCCGATCCTTGACCCCGACCCAGCAGATCCGCGCCGGCAGCCCCTGAAACGCGATACGTTCGCGGGCCATGTCGAGCCAGTTGTGCAGGTGAGGATCATCTGGGATCAGCTCTTTCACCTTCCGATCGGTCTTGTAGATATCTTCCGGATCGCCGGAAAGGGCCACCCATCGGAACGGCCCAATCCCCTCGCAAAACAGCGGGCGGATATAGGCGGGGACGAAGCCGGGGAAGTCGAAGGCGTTCGCAACCCCCTCCTCAAGCGCCATCTGACGGATGTTGTTGCCGTAATCCAGAGTCGCCGCGCCGCGCTCTTGCAGGGTCAGCATCGCCTCCACCTGACGGGCCATGGAGCGACGAGCGGCCAGATTCACCTCCTGCGGGGCACTCTGCTGCAGCTCGCGCCACTTGGCCACGCTCCAACCCTGCGGCAGGTAGCCGTGCACCGGGTCGTGGGCGGAGGTCTGGTCGGTCACCACATCAGGGGTGATGCCACGGGCCACCAGCTCGGCGAACACGTCGGCGGCGTTGCCAAGCAGACCGACGGAGATGGCGCTGCCGCTGCGTTTGGCCTCTTCGATCATGGCCAGCGCCTCATCCAGGCTGTGAGCCTTCTTGTCCACATAACGGGTGCGCAGACGAAAATCGATGCGGGTCTCGTCGCACTCGACGGCGATCATCGAGAAGCCGGCCATGGTGGCGGCCAGCGGCTGGGCGCCGCCCATGCCGCCGAGACCACCGGTCAGGATCCAGCGCCCCTTGGGTTCACCGTTAAAGTGCTGATTGGCCACCGCAAAGAAGGTCTCGTAGGTGCCCTGCACGATCCCCTGGGTGCCGATATAGATCCACGAACCCGCAGTCATCTGGCCGTACATCATCAGGCCCTTCTTATCGAGCTCATTGAAGTGCTCCCAGTTGGCCCAGTGCGGCACCAGATTGGAGTTGGCGATCAGAACCCGCGGCGCATCCTTGTGGGTCTGGAACACCCCGACCGGCTTGCCGGATTGCACCAGCAGGGTCTGATCCTCCTCCAGCCGGGTCAGCACCTCGACAATCTTGTCGAAGCAGGCCCAGTTGCGGGCGGCGCGGCCGATGCCGCCATAGACCACCAGCGACTGGGGATGCTCGGCCACCTCGGGATCCAGGTTGTTCATCAACATCCGCAGCGGTGCTTCGGTGAGCCAGCTCTTGGCGGTCAGTTCGGTGCCGCGCGGGGCACGGATCACACGGTTAGGATCATGACGGGGATCCTGCTGTTGCACAGACATACACACTCCTTGTTGTATCAATAGGGTGCCTTCGGCGACGTGCGGCCAAAGGGTTAACGGGTCAACAGATGAACCAGCCGCGCGGCCACGCGGGCACTGCGGTTGTCCTGATCCAGCGTCGGGTTGTACTCGGCCAGATCGGCAAGCCTCAGCTTGCCGCTGGCCCGGATATGGGCGATCAGCGGTTCGATCACCGCCAGCTCCACACCGCGGGCGGCGGGGGCACTCACTCCCGGCATCAGGTTGCCGGGCAGCACATCGAGGTCGATAGTGAGGTAGAGGTGATCACAATCGGCGATAAA
Source organism: Aeromonas sp. HMWF016 (assembly GCF_963878195.1). Classification (NCBI taxonomy): domain Bacteria; kingdom Pseudomonadati; phylum Pseudomonadota; class Gammaproteobacteria; order Aeromonadales; family Aeromonadaceae; genus Aeromonas; species Aeromonas sp. HMWF016. Next base: position 39,085 of record NZ_CAWNWX010000087.1, on the reverse strand, counting down.
GGTGTCGAGCCCGCTTAGCAAGGCTGGCAGCCCGGCCCGGGTCATCGCCTCGTCCAGCACATGCCACACTCCCAGCGCCTTGGCGCGGGCAAACAAGGCTTGGGTATTGGCGGTCTCGGCCACCCCGAGACAGGCGTAGTGAAACGGCGTGCCCTGAGCGGCGCACTGCTCGGCAATCTGGAAGAAGGGGGTGCCGGAGCTGGCCAGCTCCTGCTTCATCCGCAGGTCGAAGTGGGCGTCGAGGTTGATGATGCCGACCTTGCCACTGCCGCCCAAATGACTGTTAAGGCCGCTCCAGCTGCCGAAGGCCACCTCATGACCGCCCCCCAGTACCAGCGGGAAGTGGCCCAAATCGAGCGCTGCAGCGACCCGCTCGGCCAGATGGCCGTGGGCGGCGTCGAGATCGCCATCGAGGCAGCTCACATCCCCGCCATCGTAGACGGGACGGTTCAGGTGCCAAGCGGTGTTGGCCAGCAGCTTGCGTATCACCAACGGCGCCCCGGCAGCGCCAATGCGCCCCTTGTTGCGGCGCACCCCTTCATCGCAGGCAAAGCCGAGCAGCACCACCCCGGCAGCCTCTTGTGCCCCGGCGGCCCAAGGCTGCACCTTGTCGTGCCAGCGCAGGGCCAATTCGCCATCTTCCGGATCCTGCCGCCCCTGCCAGAGCGACATATCGACCGGGTTGAACTTATCCATGGAGGCTCTCCTCGCCGTTGAAGATGCGGCCTGCCAGCTGATCGACGCCGACCATGTAGCTCAACTCGGCCGGATGGTTGCTGTGCCAGATCAGGAAATCGGCCGCCATCCCCACCCTGAGCTGGCCAAGGTTCTCCTGCTCGCCAAGCGCTTTGGCGGCGTGGCGGGTCACCCCGACCATCGCCTCCACCGGAGTCAGACCAAACAGGGTACAGGCCATGTTCATCGCCATCCGCAGCGAGACGATGGGGGCCGTGCCCGGGTTGATGTCGGAGGAGACCGCCATCGCCACCCCCGCCTTGCGCAGCGCGGCGACCGGCGGCAGTTTGGTCTCTTTGAGAAAATAGAAGGCGGTGGGCAGCAGGGTAGCGACTACGCCGCGCTGGGCCAGTGCCAGGATCCCCTGCGGATCCAGATACTCCAGATGATCCACCGAAAGGGCGCCGAAGTTGGCGGCGAGGGTGCAGCCACCGAGGTTGGAGAGCTGATCCATATGCCCTTTCACCGGCAGGCCGTATTGATCCGCCGCCAGATAGACCTGCTCGGTCTGGGCCAGCGAGAAGCCGATATGCTCGCAGAAGACATCCACCGCATCGGCCAAGCCCGCCTCGGCGGCGGCCGGGATAATCTCCTGACAGATGGTCTCGACCCAGGAGTCGGGATCGTCGCGATACTCCGGCGGCACCGCATGGGCCGCCAGCAAAGTGGTCTTGACCCGGACCGGCAGCACCTCTCCCAGCCTGCGGGCCACCCGCAGCATCTTGAGTTCATCATCCAATGTCAGGCCATAGCCGGACTTGATCTCCACTGTGGTGACCCCTTCGCGGATCAGGGATTTCACTCTCGGCAGCGCCAGCTCGAACAGCTGCTCTTCGCTGGCGGCGCGGGTGGCGCGCACCGTGCTGATGATGCCGCCGCCCCGACGGGCGATCTCGGCATAGGGCACCCCCTGCTGACGAAGCTCGAACTCCTCGGCGCGACTGCCGGCAAAGACCAGATGGGTGTGGCAATCGATAAGGCCGGGAGTGACCAGCTTGCCCTGCATATCCTGCCAATGGGCGGGATAAGGCCCCTTCAACTCGGCCATCGGCACCATTGCATGGATCTTGCCATCCTTTACGCCGATGGCATGGAGCGGCAGCAGACCGTAATCGGCCAGTCCGGCATTCAGGGTGGCGGGCGTCACGTTGAGCCAGACCCGCTCGCAGTTCAACAGTTCCTTGTTCATAGCGACCTCAAATGTATATACATATCCTTATAATCGATCCATCAGGCGAAAGAAAGAGCATGATTCACAACCTGATAACAGCATCACGCTTAGAGTTTAAGCACAAAAAAGCCCACCAGAGGTGGGCTTGAGAAGAATCGATTTGTATAGACAATCAAGATAGCTGCGCCTTTGAGCTCAGCTTGTAGCGGGAACCGGGGGAGAGCAATCTGGCGTAGGAGACCAGATGTCCTTCCGACCAGGTGCGCCTGTGCAACAATAGGCAGGGTGTATCCACGCGAATTTGCAACAATCCCGCCTCACCGGCACTCGGCAACACGGCTTCCACTACGTGCTCCATCTCAGAGAGGGGGCAGACATCCATCAGATAGCGGTTGGGAGTCTGCTTCGTGAAATCCTGCTCGCCATAACCCGGCAGCCGCTCGGCATCAACGAAGCGCTCCTCCAGCTGCAGCGGTTCACCATCGGCCTGATGGACGATGAGACTGTGGAAGATGGGGGCGCCAACCCGTAGGCCCAGCTGCACCGCCACCTTCTCGTCGGCGGCCAGCCGCTGCAACCGGATCACCCGGGCGCTGTATTCGCTGCCCCGCTCGGCAATCTCGTCGGCAATGTTGCGAATGGCCAGCAGCGGCGATTCGGTACGCCGATCCGCCACGAAGCTGCCGGATCCGGCGGTACGCACCAGCCACCCGTCGGCCACCAGTTCGCGCAGCGCCCGATTGACCGTCATCCGGCTCACGGTGAACTGCTCGCACAAGGCCGCTTCGGTCGGGATCCTGTCCCCCGCCTGATAGTGGCGTTCGCGGATCCGATCCAGAATATGCTGCTTGATCTGCAGGTAGAGGGCTGGCGCCAACGGGGTGCTCCTTAGCGCCGACGGTGGGGCGGTCGCATGTCCGGCCAGGCGCGGTAGACGTCGGGGATCTGATCCGGCCCGCTGATGCAGAGATCGAGATCGTGCAGCAGACCGTCCTTGATGCCGTAGATCCAGCCGTGGACGGCCAGCTCCTGCCCCTTGCGCCAGGCGTTCTGGATGATGGTGGTGTGGCAGACGTTGGCAACCTGTTCGGCCACATTCAGCTCGCACAGATAGTCGAAGCGCTCGTGCTCATCCTCGATGGCCTCCAGCTCTTCACCATATTTGAAGTAGACATCCTTGATGTTGCGCAGCCAGTTGTCGATGAGCCCCAGCTCCTGATTCTGCATCGCCGCCTTGACCCCGCCGCAGCCATAGTGACCGCAGACGATGATGTGCTTCACCTTGAGCACCTCGACCGCATATTGCAGCACCGAGAGGCAGTTGAAGTCGGTGTGAACCACCAGATTGGCGACGTTGCGGTGGACAAACACATCCCCCGGCAGCAACCCCATCAGCTGGTTGGCGGGCACCCGGCTATCGGAGCAACCGATCCAGAGGTATTCGGGAGCCTGCTGGGCAGAGAGGGTGGCAAAGAAGGCGGGATCTTCCGCTTTGATCCGCTCAGCCCACTCACGGTTATTGGTAAACAGGTCCTTCAACAGTTTCACTTCTGCTCTCCATCATGTGGCTGTGGCGGCAACATAACATACCCAAGGGTTATCTGGGCAAGCCCCGATTACCGGCGGCAGAAACAAAAACAGGGCCATCAGGCCCTGTTTTCAACGCGGAGGCATCACGCCTCCATGGCATCTTTCAGCTTCTTGAGTGCGTTTTTCTCAAGCTGACGCACTCGCTCGGCAGAGACGCCGTAGGTATCGGCCAGCTCCTGCAGGGTGGTCTTGCTGTCATCGTCGAGCCAGCGGGCACGGATGATGTGCTGGCTGCGCTCGTCGAGAGAAGAGAGCGCGGAGCTCAGACGGCGGGTCGCATGATCGTCCCAGTTGTCGTTCTCGATGGTCGCGGCCAGATCGGAGGATTTGTCCTCCAGATAGTGAACCGGTGCGAAACCGCCCTCATCTTCATCATCGCCAACCAGATCGAACGCCTGATCGTAGTTGCTCATGCGCGCTTCCATCTCGGTCACGTCGCTCTCGGAAACCCCGAGATCGGCAGCCACGGCCTTCACCTCTTCGTGGTTCAGCCAGCCCAGACGCTTCTTGGATTTGCGCAGGTTGAAGAAGAGCTTGCGCTGGGCCTTGGTGGTTGCCACCTTGACCATGCGCCAGTTGCGCAATACGTATTCGTGAATTTCGGCCTTGATCCAGTGCACGGCGAAGGAGACCAGACGCACGCCGACGCTCGGGTCGAAGCGCTTGACCGCCTTCATCAGACCGATGTTGCCTTCCTGTACCAGATCGGCCTGCGGCAGACCGTAACCGGCATAACTCTTGGCGACATGAACGACAAAGCGCAGGTGCGACATAACCAGCTGACGGGCAGCCTCGAGATCGCCATCCTGCTGCAAACGCTCAGCCAGCTCACGCTCTTCCTCTGCGCTCAGCACCGGAATAGAGTTTACTGCCTGGATATAGCCTTCCAGACTACCTTGCGGAATCAAAGCCATAGTGCGCTGCAATGAAGTTCCCATCTGTTACCTCTTACTTTTCAATCGAACCAGTCTAACACCCCAAGAGGGACTGTCTACTGACCGGGTCTCATTCTGCGGCTTACATCATAGATCACAAGCCCAGCTTTAGACTGGCTTATCTTATGCCTGCAGGATGAATCATGAATGAACAGTCAAAAAAAGGGGGTCACAATGAAGGACCCCCGAAAAGTAGCATGCTAAGTCCATTGTTGCGGAGCTCGCAACCTTCACATGCTTGCCAAGTCTGACGAGCAAGGCATAGGGGCCACACTCGTATAAATTCGTTCAGCTATTTGACTGCTTATAGAGCAGAAGGTTCACAGGATCCAGCAAAGATCCTGAAGATCGCCGTTATTCAGAATACTCCGAGAAGAGTGGCCAAGCCAGAAACGGCCACTCTTTTACTTGATCCGCTTCGCAAAATCCAGCAATTCACAATGTTGATAAATTAATCAGGAAGGCTCGATGTCGCGAATGTGGCGGTGAACCGAGAACCAGGAGGCGATCAGCCCCAGCAGAGCGCCCAGCAGGATCAGGTTCACCCCGTCCACCAGACCCATGCCAACCAGCTGGAAATTACTGTTATACAAGCCCGCCAGCTCTTTCACCACCCCCTCGCTCCAGATCACCATCACCTCGGTCAGCCACCAGGCCAGCATGCCGCCGATGACTCCGAACCAGATGCCGGTATAGAGGAAAGGACGGTGAATAAAGGCATCGGTCGCCCCCACCAGTTTCAGCACCTCGATCTCGGAGCGCTGGTTGAGGATGTTGAGGCGCAGGGTATTGCCGACAATCAGTAGCACGGCGGAGAGCAGCAGCACAGCAATACCGGTAATGGTGTGGCGCAGCAGGTTCATGATCCCCTGCAGACGGGTCAGCCACTGCAGATCCAGTTTGCCCTGTTCCACTCCATCCTCGTTGTTGAGCTTGCCGAGCAGCTCGGCGGCCCCTTCAGGATTCTGCCACCGCGGATCCGGAATGACGCTCAGCACAGGCGGCAGCGGGTTGCTGTCCAGATAATCGAGCGCATCGCCGAAGCCGGAGATCTCGCGAAACTCCCGCAGCGCATCGTCGCGGCTCATATAGGTGACCGAATCCACCTCGGGGTAGAGCAGGATCCTGTGCTGCAGGTCGAGAATGCTCTGCTCCGGCAGATCCTTGCGCAGATAGAGGGAGATCTGGGAGCTGGTCTGCCAGCTCCCCTCCACCACCTCGGCATTTTTCAGCAACACGTGGAAGCAGGAGGGCAGCGCCAGACTGACGCCGAGCACCGCCAGCGTCATCAGGGAAGCGAGCGGGTTGCGCCACAACTCACCCAGACTGGCAAGCGCCTGCCGCACGTGATCAACCCCGTACATCATGAGACGGCGCAACGGCGGTTGCTTGTGACGAACGATAGCCATCAGAGCTCCTCCCCAGCCGAATACATCCGCCCCGCCTTGAGGGTCAGGGTGCGATAGCGCATGCGGGCGATCAGCCCCAGATCGTGAGTGGCGATCAGCACGGAGACGCCGAAGCGGTTGAACTCCTCGAACAGCCGCATGATATCCATGGAGAGCTGGGGGTCCAGGTTACCGGTCGGTTCGTCAGCGAGCAGCAGCGGCGGCTTGTTGACGATGGCGCGGGCAATGCCGACCCGCTGCTGTTCACCACCGGAGAGCATGCGCGGCTGGTAGCGCTCCTTGCCGAGCAGCCCCACCTTGTCGAGCGCCGCGGCAACCCGCTTGTTGATGTCCGCGTGGCTGTAGCCATCGATCACCAGCGGCAATGCCACGTTGTCGAACACGGTGCGGTCCATCAGCAGCCGGTGATCCTGAAAGATCATACCGATCTGGCGGCGCACATAGGGGATCTGGCTGCGCTGGATATGGCTGACATCGTCGCCATGAAAGAAAACGCGACCATCGGTCGGTCGCTCCATCACGCTGATCAGTTTGAGGAGGGTACTCTTGCCCGCCCCCGAGTGTCCGGTCAGGAAGGCCATCTCCCCCTTGCGCAGGTGAAAGCTGACCTTTTGCAGCGCCTGATGGCCGCCGCTGTATACCTTGCTGACCTTGTCAAAACGAATCATAACGGTTCCCTGACATTGACAAACCCCGACCGAAGTCGGGGCATGGGATGTTTACTCATCGCGACTAAACAGGGCCTCGATAAAGTCGTTGGCGACAAAGGGACGCAGATCGTCGATCCCCTCGCCCACCCCGATATAGCGGATCGGGATCTGGAACTTGTCGGCCACCGCGAAGATGACACCGCCCTTGGCAGTACCATCCAGCTTGGTGAGGGTGATACCGGTCAGGCCTACTGCCTCGCTGAACAGCTTGGCCTGGCTCAGGGCATTCTGGCCGGTGCCGGCATCCAGAGTCAGCATGATCTCGTGGGGCGCCTCTTCATCCAGCTTCTTCATCACCCGCACCACCTTCTTTAGCTCCTCCATCAGGTTGCTCTTGTTCTGCAGGCGGCCGGCAGTATCGGCGATCAGCACGTCAGCCCCACGGGAGCGGGCAGCCTCGATGGCGTCATAAATAACGGAAGCGGAGTCGGCGCCGGTGTGCTGGGCAATCACCGGAATATTGTTGCGCTGACCCCACACCTGCAGCTGTTCGACCGCAGCGGCACGGAAGGTGTCACCAGCGGCCAGCATCACGCTCTTGCCCTCGGCCTGGAACTGCTTGGCCAGCTTGCCGATGGTGGTGGTCTTGCCGACGCCGTTTACGCCGACCATCAGGATCACGTAAGGCTTCTTGCTGGTGTCGATCACCAGCGGCTGCTCCACCTTGGCCAGCATCTCGCCCATGTCCTGCTTGAGCAGGCCGTAGAGCGCCTCGGCATCCTTGAGTTGCTTGCGGTCCGCGTGCTGCACCAGCCCCTCGATGATGCGGGTGGTGGTGTCGACGCCAAGATCGGCGGTCAGCAGCTGGGTCTCCAGCTCTTCGAACAGCTCATCGTCGATCTTCTTGCCACGGAACAGGCCGAAGAAACCGGAACCGATATTCTCCTTGGTGCGCACCAGACTGCGCTTGAGGCGGGCGAAGAAGCCCTCCCGCTGCGGCTTATCCTGAGTGTCGTCGTCCACCTTGGCGGCCAGCGGCAAAGCCGCCAGGGCGGCGGCCTCAGCCTCCATCGCGGCGACCAGACGCAGATCTTCCGCTCGCTGGGCCTCTTTGGCGATACGGGCTTCTTCCTCTGCCTGAGCTTCGGCAGCAATGAGAGCCTCTTCCGCAGCCCGAGCTTCAGCAGCAATACGCGCTTCTTCCGCGGCACGAGCTTCAGCAGCGATACGAGCCTCTTCCGCGGCACGAGCTTCAGCCGCAATACGTGCTTCTTCCGCAGCGCGAGCTTCAGCGGCAATACGAGCCTCTTCCGCAGCCCGATCTTCGGCAGCAATACGGGCCTCTTGCGCTGCGCGGGCTTCGGCAGCAATGCGAGCCTCTTCCGCAGCGTGAGCTTCAGCAGCAATACGCGCCTCTTCCGCAGCACAGGCTTCAGCAGCAATACGAGCCTCTTCTGCGGCTTTAACCTCGGCAGCAACACGGGCAGCTTCGGCAGCTTGCGCCTCTGCGGCGGCACGCTCCTCTTCCGCCATCAGGGATTCGTTGACGATCACCGGCTCCAGATCGGAGGCGCACTCCTCCACCACCAGCGGACCATGATCATCCAGCTCGGTTGGCGGGCAGCAATCGTCGTGCAAAACGGGATTCTGTGCGCTGGCGGGCACTTCGGGAGCAACGGCCGGCGTACTATCGGAAACAATCACATCGGAAACGGGAGCGGGGGTAGCAGTGACCTCAGGCTCAGCGGTAATCGGGGTGGCTTGGGGTGTCTGTGGTTGGACAGCCTCAGCCTCTTCTTTCTTGCGGCCGAAACCCAGCCAGGAAAACAAACCTTTTGCCATCTAAAAAATACTCACTTCGTTGGCTGACTGCTAAGATAGCCGTCCCTTGGCGGGTCGGCATAAAAATGAACCGCCTTATACTACCACTTTATTTTCTGACGATGAAACGCGATGCCCAGAGTGAAATCCAGCCGTAGCAACCCGAGCAAAAGCCCTGCCCCGCAAGGAAAATCAGGCTTTGTAAGAATCATCAGCGGCCAGTGGCGAGGCCGCAAATTGCCGGTCAAGGATGTGGAAGGGCTCAGACCCACCACGGATCGCGTCAAAGAGACCATCTTCAACTGGCTGGCTCCCCATATCCGCGGCACCCGCTGCCTCGACCTGTTTGCCGGCAGCGGCGGCCTTGGTCTGGAGGCGCTATCGCGCTATGCCGAGCAGGTAACCCTGATCGAGATGGACAGAGGGGCTGCAGAGCAGATCAAAAAGAATCTGGCCACTCTCGGCAGCACACAGGGTCAGGCCTTCCAGACCGATGCAGTGAGCTGGCTGCAAGGCCCGGCGACACCGTTTGACCTGGTATTTCTCGATCCGCCATTTCGTCGGGACCTGCTGCCACAAGTTTGCGAACTGTTGGAACAGCGCGGCTGGCTGGCCCCCGATGCCCTCATCTATCTGGAGCGGGAGAAGGAGATGGCCGATCTGGCGCTGCCCGTCAACTGGCAGTTACTCAAGGACAAACAAGCAGGCCAGGTCTGCTATCAACTCTATGTAAGGGAGGTAAACAATGAAGCGGGTATTTAATCTGCTGGCGATGGGACTGGTGCTGTTCTTCTGGTTTGGCGTTCTGATGAGCCTGATCGCCCCCCTGCCCGGCAAACTGAACGGCTTTTTGCCGGTCTGCGGCGTGATTGTCGCCCTGTTCCACTGGCTACAGGCCAGCATGATCAAGGCTGCCTGCAAACGCTACTTCGAAGTGACCAAGGCCGAGTTTGTCGGCGTGCTGGTCTTCGGCGTATTCGGCATGGTGGATATTCGCCATCGCCTGCAGGAGATTGTCAACGCAGCCCAGCGACCAAAGAATCAGGATCAGGCATAAAAGAAAAGGGGACGGCTTTCGCCGTCCCCTATAGTCGTGTCGTCCTGTCCGTAGAACTGCAATGCTCCCTGCAATCCCTGACGTTATCCTAATCCCTTGGAATATCCCCTTTCCAATCCGTTGGCGTGTCCTCAGCCTTCCTGGCTTGGCAATTCATCCCGAACTGCTTCACTGTCTCCGTCCTGGAGGTGTCCATTACCACGTCCTGTGGGGTTCCCTGCGTCTTCCTGACCGATAACCATCCGGATTATCTCGCTTCATCCTGAAGAATCCTGCCCGCATCCAGCGAGTTCCAGCTCATCCTGAAGAACGATGTCCTGTTCGTCCTGCTCTCGTCCTGAGAGTATCCCTGCCGCATCCCGCGGTGTTCCCTCATTCATCCGTGACGACAGTCATCCAGACCATCGAACTCATCCTGAGGTGTCCTTGCTCGCATCCTGCGAACTATTCCATCTTTATGCGCTGCTCTGCGTCCTGCAGAACCAGCTCCGTCCTTGTGAGACCCATAGTAAAGCGTTGCCGGATCAGAACAAGGGGGATTTCTGGAGAAAGATCCCGCCAACCGCTTGCCAGACAAAGTGGACTGCAAATATAACCCATTTAAATCAATATCTTATTTAGTTTCAATGGAAAGTGGACTCCACCCTGACTAGCTTCGCGCACGGGTTAAAGCTCCAGCCTCCTACAGCAGCTATGGCAGATCTCTTACACGGCAATCCTGCACCGGAATGGCCAGAGAAAACGGTTCAATTTCGCCGTAAAAGCTTAAAAATAAGTTGAATAAATATGCTCAAAAAAACCGCAAAAAAAAGCCGACACTGGGGCCGGCTATTTACGATTTTCACTGTGGTGCCAAACGTACCGTTCAGCTCACCCGGTTGCTCGGGTTGAGATAGGCTCTGCGCAGCGACTCGGGTGCCAGCACCTCCAGCTCGCCACCGATATTGTTCAACCAGCTGCGAAACTCCGGGGTGTCCTGCACTTCGGTCTCCACCACCACGCTGCGCTTGTCGTAGCGGGTCATCCGCGGATTGTTGCCCGGGATCTGGTTATCCACCAGCGACTGGCTGTTGGCATCGATCCGGCCGACAAAGCGGATTGGGCCGCTCACATCCTGATAGCCCTGATCACGGATCAGCTTCTGGATATTGAAATCCTTCGGCTGGGTCGCGCTGAAGTTGGTCAGCTCCACGTTCTTGATATGGTCGAACGGAATGCCGTAAACCTTGGGATCCAGCTCGGACAGGGTGCAGAGCAGGATCGGACCGTCCGGCTGATTGAGAATGCCGAGCGGATTGATACGGTCGTAGCAGAGCCACACGGTACGCTCTTTGATCACGCGCTGGATCTCGGCGCTGAACTTGCGGCCACGCCACAAGGCATCGCGGATCAGGGTGCTGCGGCGGATCTCCGGGTTGCCGGCAAACGGGCGCGGCGACTGGTGCACGCTCTCCAGCCAGCGTTCGGCCAGTTCACTCTGGCTGTCGCGGATCACCTGGCTGGCCTTGTCGACCAGCGGGTTCAATTCGGTCAGCACACTCGCGGGCAACAGCTGGCTGGCCTGGTCGCTCCAGGTTTTCAGCGCAACGGCCAGCGAGAGCGGCATGATGTTGGCAAAGTCATTGAGGCCGTGGCGCTCGAAGCACCAGCCATGGGGTTTGCTGCGCTCGTCCGAGGTGAGGTCGAACAGTCCCATGCCGGACATCTCTTCCAGGTCCCGTTGCACGGTACGCAGACTGACGTGGATACCTTCCTCTTCCAGTTTTACCTGAAGTTGGCTGGCGGTCAGCTTGTAAGGGCGGTGCGGGATGCAACGCGCCAAGGTCAGTTGTCGTAACAGCTTCTTACTCATGGTGCATGCCTTCACTGGTTTAGCGTTGACTGTATGCTAATGGCATCTTGCGACAGTCTATGTCGCAAGTTTTGCCGCGACAACTGTCGCCATTTTCATACAAAACGCACTATGCTATTGATTTATATATAAAAACAATCAGCAAGGAAGGCTAAAAATTGAAAAGATTTGCAGAAAAAACATCAAATTAAAGCTCTGTATCAAATGAATAAGGCAGCATAAAAAACCATTCAATCAATGATTAGCAGCCAGTCGTATAAAAAGAGGAGGAGAAAGCTCTCCTCCTCACCAGATTTACATCAGCCATGACCAGGGCGACTTGGTGACCGCGGCGCCAACCATATAGCCAAACACTGCCAGCGCAGCCAAGCCGGCCACCAGCTTCTGGCCACAGGCCGGACGCTTGAGCGCCATGACACCCAGACCGATATAGAGCACCAGTGCAATCAGCTTGGCCAGCAGCCAGGGTTGCTGACCCGGGCTCAGCTGCAATGCCACCGCCAGCAGAACACCGAGCAGCAGCAGGAAGGTGTCGTTGATATGGGGCAGGATCTTCAGCCACTTCTGCTGTAACCGCGCGCTGCCGGACAGTGCCAGACTCCAGCGGTAGGCAAACAGCAGCAGGCTGACCAGCGCCAGCGTCATGTGCAGGTGTTTGAGCATGGGATAATAGGCAATCATTTTGCTTCCTTGTCGTCGTCGGGTAGCCCGCTGTTCCAGTTGTGGGCATGAATACGCTCCTGCCCCTCCTCGTCGTCTTGCAGCAGATCGGAGAGGATCTCCCGGTATTGCAGACTCTTGTTGATATAGGTGTGTTCGTCGTCGAGATAGTTGACCTGCTCGCGCAGCAACCAGTTGTCGTGCTGTTTGAAGGTCTGGCCCGCTCGCCAGGCCTGGTTGGCGCGAAAACCGAGTTGAGTCAGGGCTTCCACCCCCAGATCCACGGCTGATCCCAGCGTTTCCCGATATACGCTGTCGACACCGTGGCGCAGGATCTCGTGGGCATGGGGACGATCCTGCGCCCGCGCCAGGATCTTCAGATGGGGGAAGTGCTTCTGCACCATCTCGATCACTGCCAGCGAAGTGGCGCTGTCGTTGATGGAGAGCACCAGCAACTTGGCCTTGTGAGCGCCGGCAGCATGCAGCAGATCAAGGCGACTGGCATCGCCATAGAACACCTGATAGCCATATTTGCGCAGCGTCTCTATCTGGCTGGCATCCTGCTCGAGGATGGTGGTGCCGATGCCATGCCCGTGCAGCAGACGTCCCACAATCTGACCGAAACGGCCGAAGCCCGCGATGATCACCGGATGCTCCACCAATTCGGGTTGTTCATGCTGCGGCACCTCACTCTGGTTACGGTAATCGAACCAGGGCTGGATCACCCGATCGTTGAGGATCAGCAGCAACGGCGTCAGCGCCATGGAGAGCGCCACCACTAGCGTCAACAGGGAGATGGTCTCGCTGGGTAGCACCCGGTTTTGCGCGGCAAACGAGAAGAGCACGAAGGCAAACTCCCCCCCCTGGGCGAGCGCCAGCCCGAAAGTCCAGCGCTGACTCGGAGAGATGCGCAAGACGAAGCCAAGCGCCATCAACACCAGCCATTTGAGCACCATCAGCCCCACCACCAGCGTCGGGATGAGGAAAGGGTGTTCGGCAAACAGGCCAAAGTTGATACCGGCCCCCACCGACATGAAGAAGAGGCCAAGCAGCAGCCCCTTGAACGGCTCTATGTCCGCCTCCAGCTCGTGACGGTATTCGCTGTCGGCCAATACCACGCCGGCCAAGAAGGAGCCGAGAGCGGGTGAAAGCCCGACTGATTCCATCAGCACGGCAATGGCGATCACCAGCAGCAGGGCTGCGGCGACGAAGATCTCCCGCATGTGTGACTGGGCAATGGCCCGGAACACCGGCCGCATCAGATAGTGGCCGCCCAGCACGATGCCGGAGATTGCCGCGACCACCAGCAGACCGTGTTGCCAACCCGCCAGCTCGGAGCCGCCATTGTTGCTCACCGGCGCCATGGCCAGCAGCGGCAGGATCGCCAGGATCGGAATGACGGCGATGTCCTGAAACAGCAGCACGGCAAAGGCGGAGCGACCGCTCTCGCTCTGCATCAGCTTGCGCTCCTGCAGGCTCTGCAACACGATGGCGGTGGATGAAAGCGCCAGAATGAGGCCGATGGCCAGCCCCTGTTGCAGCGGCAAACCGATCAGGTGTGCCACGCCGGTCAGCGCCGCCGTGGTAAGCAGCACCTGCAGGCCGCCGGTGCCGAGGATCGGCCCTTTCAGTTGCCACAAGAGGGCCGGGCGCAATTCAAGACCGACCAGAAACAGCATCAGCACCACGCCAAACTCGGCGAAGTGCATCACATCCTTCTGCTCCCCCACCAGCCCCAGCAGAAAGGGGCCAATGATGATCCCCGCCAGCAGATAGCCGAGCACCGAGCCCAGCCCCCAGCGTTTGGCTAGCGGCACCGCGATGACGGCAGCAGAGAGGTAGATAAAGGCATCAAACAGGATCCCGTGGCCCATTAGTCAGCCCTCCGTTTGAACATCTGATCCGGCTCATAAGCTCGGCCAACAAGCTGCCCGTGTTTCATGAGAGCACCTCCAGCAGATCGCGCAGATAGGGGCGGCTGGCCAGCTGCTCCGGCGTGAGTT